>NZ_JAJVKV010000020.1 GCF_024198175.1 Pyxidicoccus xibeiensis | reverse complement strand
TGGCGGCCCTCAACAGCGCCGGCATCCCCGCGGCCAACGAGTGGGCGTACTTCTTCTTCTCCGGACCCCGGCTCTACCCCACGCTGAGCGCGGGCAACCTGGTGGCGGCCTTCGTCATCGTCCTCGTCGTTTCAGCCATTTCCACCCTCTATCCCGCCTTCCTCGCGACGCGGGTCTCGCCCCTCCAGGCGATGCAGACGGACGAGTGACGCCATGTTCCAGCTCTTCCTCATCGCATTCCGCAACCTCGCCACCCACCGCCGCCGCACGCTGCTGTTGGGCGGCGCCATTGCCGGCGTCACCGCGCTGCTCGTCCTCCTGATGGGGCTGTCCACCGGGATGAAGGAGATGATGCTGCGCTCGGCCACCACGCTGTCCACCGGCCATGTCAACGTGGCCGGCTTCTTCAAGGTGTCGGCCGGCCAGGCCGCCCCCGTCGTGACGGGCTACCCGAAAATCATCGAGCAGATCCGCAAGGACGTGCCGGAGGTGGACTACATCGTCCACCGCGGGCGCGGCTGGGCCAACGTGGTGAGCGAGGCCAGCTCCATGCAGCTGGGCCTGGGTGGCATCGACATCCAGGCCGAGCCGGGCTTCCGCCAGGTCATCCAGGTCCGTGAGGGCTCCATGGATGGGCTGGCCGAGCCCAACACCGTGCTCATCTTCGAGAAGCAGGCCAAGCGACTGGAGGTCAAGGTGGGCGACACCCTGACCCTCGCCGCGCCCACCATGCGCGGCACCAGCAACACGGTGGACGTGCGGGTGGTGGCCGTCGCGGCGAACGTGGGGATGATGAGCGACTTCAACGTCTACGTCCCCTCCAACACCCTGCGCTCGCTCTACCAGTTGCGCGAAGACGCCACCGGCGCCATCCAGGTGTACCTGAAGGACGTGAAGCAGGTGCCCGCGGTCCAGGCCCGGCTGCGCAAGACGCTGGCGGACGCGGGCCATGAGGTCATGGACAACGACCCGCGCGCCTACTGGTTCAAGTTCGAGGTGGTGAACCGTGAGGCGTGGACGGGGCAGAAGCTGGACATCACCAACTGGGAGGACGAGATCAGCTTCATCAGCTGGACGCTGGCCGCGCTCAATGGCCTGACGGGGGTACTCATCTTCGTCCTGCTGGTCATCATCTGCGTGGGCATCATGAACACGCTGTGGATTGCCATCCGGGAGCGCACCCGGGAGATTGGCACGCTGCGCGCCATCGGCATGCAGCGCACGCGCGTGCTGGTGATGTTCGTCTTCGAGGCGATGATGCTGGGCGCGCTGGGCACGCTGGCGGGCGCCGTGGTGGGGCTGGTGGTGTGCCTGGCCATCAACACGTCGGGCATGGCCGTGCCCGAGGTGGTGGCGATGTTCATCATGTCGGACACGCTGAGCCTGGCCGTCAATCCCGGCGCCGTGGTGGGCGCGATGGTGTTCATCACCGTGTGCACCACGCTCATCTCGCTCATTCCCTCCTTCCTCGCCGCGCGCATGAAGCCCGTGACGGCGATGCACCACATCGGGTGAAACGCACATGAGCCTCAAGAACCTGCTGTCCGCCGCGGTGCTGACCGCGGCGCTGCTGTCCGCTCCGGCGGCGCTGGCCCTGGAGCCGGCGGAGATGACGAAGCTCTTGGCCACCATCGACGACCGGCAGCGCAATGGCGGCGACTACAAGGCGCTCGTCTACCTGGAGCAGAAGGAGAAGGACAAGACGGACACCGTGCGCGAGGCGTTCGTCTACCGGCGCGACGCGGACGACAAGCTGATGATTCTCTTCAGCCGGCCCAAGGCGGAGGCCGGCAAGGGCTACCTGCGGCTGGACAAGAACCTCTGGAGCTACGACCCCAACGTGGGCAAGTGGGAGCGGCGCACCGAGCGCGAGCGCATCGCCGGCACCGACAGCCGCCGGGCCGACTTCGACGAGTCCCGGCTGGCCGAGGAGTACGACCCGTCCTTCGAGGGTGAGGCGAAGCTGGGCAAGTACTCGGCCAACCTGCTGTCGCTCAAGGCGAAGGCCGGCGTGGACGTGGCCTACCCCGTCGTCAAGCTCTGGGTGGACAAGGAGACGACCAACGTCCTCAAGCGCGAGGAGTACGCGCTGTCCGGCCGGAAGATGCGCACCGTGCTCTACCCCCGCTGGAAGAAGCTCTTCAGCGAGTCCAAGGGCGCGGACGTCTGGTACCCCGAGGAGATTCGCTTCTACGACGAGGTGGAGAAGGCCAACTCCACCGTCGTCCTCATCAAGTCCATCGACCTGCGCGCCCTGGAGGCCAACCTCTTCACCAAGGCGTGGCTCGAGAGCAAGAGCCGATGACTCCCCGCGCACGGTTGCCACGGCCGTGCGCTGACGGATGACACGCGGGCTGTGCGCCGGGCCGGTGGGGCGGGAGCCGGTGTGGCTCCCGCCCTTCCGCGCGGTGAAGCCTTATGGCGAGGTCAGCTCGAGCGCGAAGTCCACCCGGGCGTTGTTGTCCTCACGCAGCTCCGGCTCCGCCCCCGCCGGGTCCACGATGGCTCCCAGGAAGAAGGCGCCGGGGCCTTGCGACGCGGGCGGACGGTACGCCCACGCCTGCAGGGTGAGCGTCAGGCATTGCCCCGCAGCCAGCGGCCCGACCTGTGCGTTGCTCACCAGGTGCTGGTCCGAGGGCCACGGCGCGCCCGACTCTGGCTGCGTGAGCGTGGTGTCCATGGAGATGTACAGCTCCACGTGCGTGCCGTAGGGGTTCGCCGTGAGCGTCGTCCCCTGGTTGCACACCTTCACGGTGGCGGTGAACGGGTCCCCGTCACGCACGCTGGTGGGGGCACTCAGCTCCGTCACCACCAGGTCCGCCCGGTTGCCCACGCCCATGAGGCCGCCCACGGTGATGTTGTTGTCCTCGCGCAGCTCCTCCTCGGCCTGAATCCCGTCGATGATGGCGGCCACGTAGACCGGCCCATCCGCCAGCGCCTCCGGGGGCAGGTTCGCCGTGGCCTGCACGGGGATGGTCTCGCACTGCCCCGGGGCGATGGCGTTCACGTACCTCGAGCCCACCATGAGCTGGTCGGGCAACGGAGCCGGGTTGGGCCCCGGCATCACCAGCGTGGTGTCCGTGGACAGGTGCAGCTGCACCCGCGACTCCGTCATCCACCCGCCGGACTCCTTCGTGCCCAGGTTGCACACCTTCACGGTGGCGGTGAAGGGCGCGCCATGCTGCACGCTGGCGGGAGCGCTCACCTCCGTCACCACGAGGTCCGCCAGGTGGCCCACGGCCAGCAGGTCACCGACGAAGACGTTGTTGTCCTCGCGCAGCTCCGTCTCCAGCTGGAACGGGTCCACGATGGCGCCCAGGTAGAGGGTCCTGTTGCTGGGGAGGGACGCCGACGGGACGTCCGCGGGCACCGCCAGGCTGCCAGTGACGCACTGCCCCGGCTGTAGCGGCGCCAGCGGCAGGGAGCCAATCAGGCGCTGGTCCGCAATCGCCCCCGGTGACGACCCCGGAGGCGGAGCCGTGAGCGTCGTATCCACGGACAGGTACAGGTCCACCAGGGCCTGGCCATACGCACCCGTGGGTTCCGTGCCCTGGTTGCACACCGTGACCTGCGCAGTGAAGGTGTCACCGATGCGCACGCTGTCCGGGCCCGTCACCGCCGTCACCACCAGGTCCGGGCGGTGGCCCACGCCGAGGAGGCCGCCGATGAAGGCGTTGTTGTCCTCGCGCAGCTCCGGCTCGGACTGGTACGGGTCCACGATGGCGCCCAGGTAGTAGGCCCCCTCGTTCCCGGTCGCCCCGGGCGGAAGGTTCGTGCCGCCGGTCATGTCCCGGGTCACGCACTGACCCGGCTGCAGCGACGACAGGGTCAGGGCGCCAATCAGGCTCTGGTCCATGAGCTGTCCGCCTGGAGCTCCAGCGGCCTGGGGCGTGAGCGTGGTGTCCAGGGACAGGTACAGCTCCAGCTGCGTCGGGGCGGAGGGCTCCGTGCCCGGGTTGCACACCGTCACCGAGGCCGTGAAGAGCGCACCGGGAACCGCGCTGGCAGGCGCCGTCACCTGCGTCACCACCAGGTCCGGGCGGTTGCCCACGCCCAGCGCGCTCCCGATGAACGCATTGTTGTCCTCCCGCAGCTCCGTCTCCGCGTGGTGCGCGTCCACGATGGCGCCCAGGTAGTAGCGGCCCGCGTTCCCCATCGCGTCGGGCGGAAGGTGCGCGTTGACGCTCATGCTCCGGGTCGCGCACCGCCCTGCGGCGAGCGGGGGCAGGTCCACGTAACCAATCGCCTGCTGGTCCGTGGGCTGCCCCGGCGAAGCAGACAGCGTGAGCGTGGTGTCCATGGACAGGTAGAGCTCCACGCGGGGCTGGCTGGAGGTGAGCTCCGTGCCCTGGTTGCACACCGTCACGGTGGCGGTGAAGGAAGCACCGTCGCGCACGCTGGCGGGCCCCTTCAGCTCCGTCACCACGAGGTCGGAGCGGATGCCCACGCCCACGAGGCCGCCGACGAAGGCGTTGTTGTCCTCGCGCAGCTCGAGCTCGGAGTTCCAGGAGTCCACCATGCCGCCCAGGTAGTAGGTGCCCGGCGCGCCCATCGCGTCCTGCGGCAGCTGCGCCTGGGCGTTGACGTGCACGTCCATGCACTGCCCGACGTTGAGGCCGGGCATCTGGACCCCGCCCAGCCACTGCTGGTCGGTGAGCCAGCTGTGCTCCGCGGTGTAGGCCAGCGCCAGCGTGGGGGCCATGGACAGGAACAGGTCCACCTGGTGGCCCGAGCTGGGCTGCGTGCCCAGGTTGCACACCCGCACCGTCCCCGTGAAGGCGTCGCCCTCACGCAGGCTGGCCGGCCCCGTCACCGCCGTCACCGCCAGGTCCGCGCGCGCACCCACGCCCAGCAGGCCTCCGATGAGGGTGTTGTTGTCCTCGCGCAGCTCCTGCTCGGACTGGTACGGGTCCACGAGGGCGCCCAGGTGGTAGGTGCCCGGCGCGCCCATCGCCTCCTGCGGCAGCTGCGCGAAGGCCTGGATGCTCAGGTCCTTGCACTGCCCGGCGAACAGCGTGTGCACGTTCGCGGAGCCAATCAGCTGCTGGTCGGTGAACGCGGGCATGCCCGGGCCCATGGCGTTCGGAGCCATGAGCGTGGTGTCCGTGGACAGGTACAACTCCACCAACTGGGTTCCGCTGGAGAGGGGCTCCGTGCCCTGGTTGCACACCGTCGCGGTGGCGGTGAAGGGGGCTCCGTCAGCCGCACTGGCCGGCGCCGTCACCTTCGTCACCACGAGGTCGGAGCGGGAGCCCACGCCCACGAGGCCACTGACGAAGTCGTTGTTGTCCTCGCGCAGCTCCTGCACGGATTGGTATGGGTCCACGAGGGCGCCCAGGTAGTAGGCGCCCGGCGCGCCCATCGCCTCCTGCGGCAGCTGCGCGGAGACCTCCACGTCCCGGGTCACGCACTGTCCGACGAACAGCGAGGGCACCGGCAGCGCGCCAATCAGCCGCTGGTCGCCAGGCATGGCCGGGCCGTGGGTGTTGGGAGCCGTGAGCGTCGCGTCCGTGGACAGGTACAGCTCCACCTGGCTGTTCCCGCCGGAGACGGGCTCCGTGCCCTGGTTGCACACCGTCAGCGAGGCGGTGAAGGAAGCACCGTCGCGCACGCTGGCGGGGGCCTTCAGCGCCGTCACCACGAGGTCGGAGCGGGAGCCCACGCCCACGAGGCCACCGACGAAGGCGTTGTTGTCCTCACGCAGCTCCTGCATGGCCTGCTGGGGGTCCACGATGGCGCCCAGGTGGTAGGCACCCGGCGCGCCCATCGCCTCCTGCGGCAGCAGCGCGGAGGCCTGGATGCGGACGTCCTTGCACAGTCCCCGGTAGGGGTAGAGCAGCTGTGCCGAGCCCACCCACTGCTGGTCGCCAGGCAGGCCCGGGCCCTGGGAGTTGGGAACCGTGAGCGTCGCGTCCGTGGACAGGTACAGGTCCACCTGGCCGGTCCCGAAGGGGTATCCCCCGCCGTGGTTGCACACCGTCACGGTGGCGGTGAAGGGGTCGCCGTCGCGCACGCTGGCCGGCACCGTCACCGCCGTCACCACGAGGTCCGGGGCGCCTCCCACACCCATCAGCTCACCCACGAAGGCGTTGTTGTCCTCGCGAAGCTCCTGCTCGGACAGGTAGGGGTCCACGATGGCGCTCAGGTAGTACGCGCCACCCTCGAACGGCCCATCCAGCGGGCGATGCGCGAAGGACGGCACGCTCCGGGTCAGGCACTGTCCAGGAACGAGGGAGGGCAGCTGCACCGAGCCAATCGTCCGCTGGTCGAAGGGCATGTGCAGGAGGGACGGGTACGCGAGCTCGGTGTCCATGGACAGGTAGAGCTCGACCAGGGACGGGTTGCTGGGGGCCGTCCCCGGGTTGCACACCGTCACGCGGGCCGTGAACTGGGCATCCTCCTGGGCACTGGTCGGGCCCGTCACCGCCGTCACCACCAGGTCCGCGCGCGTGCCCACGCCCAGCAGGCCGCGGACGAAGGTGTTGTTGTCCTCGCGCAGCTCCGGCTCGGACTGCACGGGGTCCACGATGGCGCCCAGGTAGTACGCGCCCTCGCCCTGCGCGTCCTGAGGCAGGACCGCGTGGGCCTGCACGCTCCGCGTCACGCACTGCCCCGCATACAGCGGCGGCGTCTGCATCTGGCCAATCAGCCGCTGGTCCGTGGGCAGCGGCGTGCTCGGGTCCAGCAGCGTGAGGCTGTCGTCCATGGAGAGGTACAGCTCGGCGAGCGCGGAGTTGGAGGGCTCCGTGCCCTGGTTGCACACCGTCACCTCGGCCGTGAAGCTGGCACCGTGCTGTACGTCGGCGGGCCCCTTCAGCTCCGCCACCACGAGGTCGGAGCGGCTGCCCACACCCATCCGCCCGGACACGTGGGCGTTGTTGTCCTCGCGCAGCTCCTGCTCGGCCTGGGCGGGGTCCACGATGGCGCCCAGGTAGTAGGCCCCCTCCTGTCCCTGCGCGTCCTGCGGCAGCGACGCAGCGACCTGCACGTTCCTCGTGACACAACTGCCCGCGTTCAGTCCCGGGACGGGCACCTGTCCAATCAGCCGCTGGTCCGTGGCGGGGGCCGTGGGCAGCGTGAGAGTGTCGTCCATGGAGAGATACACCTCCACGGAGGAGGCGGTGTTGGTGGGCTCCGTGCCCTGGTTGCACACCGTCACGCCCGCCGTGAAGGAGTTGCCCGAGCGGATACTGGCCGGGCCCGTGACCGCCTTCACCACCAGGTCCGAGCGGGAGCCCACGCCCATCCGGCCGTGGACGAAGATGTTGTTCGTCTCGTCCGCTTCAGCCACGCGCCCGTCGTAGTCGATGATGGCGCCCAGGTAGTAGGCGCCCTCCTGCCCCTGCGCATCGACGGGCAGTTCCGCGTAGGCATTCATGCGGACCGTCGTGCACTGCCCCGGGTCCATCATGGGCACGCCCATGGAGGAGATCCGCGTCTGGTCGTTCGCCGGAGGGATGTCGCCGCCCGACATGGACAGGCTGTCGTCCATGGAGAGGACCAGCTCCAGCTGGGGCCAGTTGTAATAGTCCTCGGGGATGGGCGCCGTGCCCCGGTTGCACATCGTCACCGAAAGCTGGAAGAACTCGCCGAGCCGGACGCTTTCGGGGGCGGCCACCTTCGTCACCACGAGGTCCGGGGCGAAGGTCAGGGCCCCCGGCCGTGACTGCATCTGGGAACGTGTGTCCGCCGGAGCCGGGCTCGAGGCGTCTCCACATGCTGCTCCCGCAAATAGACCCATCACGAGCCACCAGGACGTGGCTCGCGCTCCAGGCTGCTGCCTTTTCATGAAGTCTCCCGCTACGGCGTCCGCCCGGCCCCGGGCACGCCGATAGCGGCGGACCTTCCATGCAGACGCTCGCCCAGGCTCCTAGCAGGGTTTCGCAGCTCGTACCCCCCCGAAATCTTGCTGAAGCGGCCCCCTGCGGTGGGGAGTGCGAAGGCCACCGGAACCCGTGCGTTACCTGCTAGGTTGGGCGCAGTTCTTCGGAGGTAGTCTGCTGGTGCCTTCTGTCCCCCGTCGGCTCGTTCTGCTGTCTGTCCCCCTGCTGGGCGCGAAGGCCATGGCCCAGGAAGCCCCGCGCGGGCGCGAGTTGAAGCGGCGTCATGTGGCGCTCTCCGTGGCCACGGCCGACAAGCCGGTAGAGCTGCACGTCGCGCCCGACTACCTCACCACCCTGGAGTTCGACTCGCCCGTGGTTCGCGACTCAGTGTCGCTCGACGACTCCGGGGGCCGCTTCGCACTGTTCGAGGCCACCAATCGCACCGTCGTTCTGCGTCCGGCAATGGAGGTGGCGTCCGGGCAGAGTGTGACGCTGACCGTGCCTTTTGCGGACGACCTGGCCCCGCCCCGCGCCGTGTTCTCGCTCGTCACGCACGGCTCCGAGGTAGACGGCCAGGTCATGGTGTCGCGGTTGCCGCGCACGGCAGAGGCGGTGCAGGCCGAGCTGGACGAGGTGCGCGCCGCGTGTGCAGCCAAGGAGGCCGAGTTGGAAGGGCTTCGGCGGCGCAGCGCGGCGAGCGGCCCGGTCGGGATGATCTTCGCGGGCCTGCTGGACGAGACTGGAGTTCAGGCCGGAAGGCTCGAGATGGCGAGGGGCAAGCCCACGGGCTCTTTGATGCCCGAGGAAGTGTTTGTCTTTCGGGCGACTGGGTGGGCAGCACTGGCGCTTCGGGTGCACAACACCGGCTCGGAGCCTTGGACGCCTGCCGAGGCGCAGCTCGCCACCGTCGCGAGCGGCGAGCGCATCAACGTGCTCGCGGTGCACATGCGGGAGCTGCTGATCGAGCCAGGCGGGAGGGCCCTCGTGGTGGTGGAAACCGGAACTCCGCGCTGGCCTGTCGGCGCATTCCTCCGGCTGGAACTTCGCGACAGCGCGGGAGCCCGGCGCCTTCTCATCCCACGCTTCGCGTTCTAGAACCGCTTCGCATGTTGACCGCGATAAGTCCGGCGCACCTGCAACCCGGGCAGATGGTAGACGGCTGGCGTGTGGTGCGGCTGCTGGGCTCGGGCACCTATGGCGCCGTCTACCTCGTAGAGAAGGACGGCCAGCGCTTCGCGATGAAGATCGCCATGCACCGCGCCAGCAGCGGAGACGCGGAGCAGGCGGATGCGCGACTCATGCGGGAGATGGTGTGCCTCGTCCAGGTCAGCGGCCATCCCAACATTGTACGCGTCCACGCCCACGGGCGCTGGCCTGACGTGACAAAGGGCTGGATCTACGTCGTTCTCGACTACGTGGAGGGCTACACGTTGGGCGAGTGGGTGGAGCAGATGCACCCGACGGCGCGTGAGGTGGTGCGCGTGTTCGTCAAGCTCGCGGCGGCCCTTGCCCATCTGCACGAGCGGGGCGTCTTTCACCGGGACTTGAAGTTGGGCAACATCCTCGTGCGAGCCTCTGACGGCGAGCCCTTCATCCTGGATTTCAGCGCGGGAGACTACACGCTGGCCCCGGAGTTGACGGACACGCCGCTGCCGCCTGGCACCCGTCGCTATCGCTCTCCCGAGGCGTCGCGTTTCCTGCGCGACCACGGGGACGAGCACGGCGCGCGCTACGAGTTCAAGGCGACCGATGACGTGTACGCGCTGGGCATCTGCCTCTATGACGTGTTGACGAATGCGCAGCCAGCCAGCGAGCCGCCGCGTGTGCTGGTAGGGGGCCAGTGGCCGCCACCCGCCCCGCATACCGTCAATCCGCGAGTGCCTGAACCGCTGAGCACTGCGGCCCTGCACTTCATTGCCCGCCAGCCGGAGAAGCGAGCGCCTACGGCCGAAGTCATGCGCCGGGAACTGGATGCGTTGCTGCCTCAACAGGGTACTGAGTGGGTGGTGCCCTTGCATGTGCCCGCACCGCACCTCCAGCTTGCGCCCCCTGCACCGGAGGAGGAGCTGCAAGTAGCACCCCGGCCCCCACGGAGGCGCTGGGCGGTCGCGATAGCCGCTGTGGCGCTCGTCATGGCGGCCCTGGCTGGTCATGCGCTGTTGCGCCCCTCCGCGCCCCCGGTAGCGCATTCTCCAGAGGCCAGGGGGAGCGCGACACCTTCCATTACTCGGGACGCAGGCTTCGGCGCCGTGGCCGCCACCTCTCCTCCAGCGCCCGCCGCGTCGTCCCCTGGGGTAGCTTTGCCCCCTCCCGCCCCTGTTCAGAAGGAAAGCCCTCCCGTGAAGCGCGCTCCCCCTCCCATGTCCCTCCCCTCTGATTCCACCGCCATGAAGCCGAGGGTCCCCGCCTCACGTCCGAGCTGGCCTCCGTCGCCGTGGGCGACCTTCCTCAAGACGTGCGCGGGTGCGACGGCCGCCGCCGCGCTCCAGTTGGGTTGCCCGGGTGCCCAGGTGCGTCCTGAACCCGCTGACTGTCCCGCCGAGGCGCGCGATGTCATGTTCAACTGGGAGCGCAAGGATGGGTTGCTCTTGCGTCCGGGTTACTCGGTGGCGCTCACCGTGGACAGGAACCAGCCCGGCGCTCAAATGGACTCGCGGGGGGAAGGGGTCCATTCTGACGGCCCTGTGACCGGGTTGGTGCTATACAGCAGCCACAAAGGGATGCCCGCGGGCACGTTGCTGTCGGGCTACCTGTGGACGGGTGGAGAGGTGGCCGTGGGCCGCTACACCGAGGCGCAACTCCCCGATGGCCGCACCGTCCCGGTCTGCGTCGTACTGGGAAAGAAGGGGTACGTGGAGAAGGGGGATGACTCCAAGCCGGGGGCGGTTCGGATCCCTAGGACCTTCCCTGCCTATGCCGTCGAGCGCTGGCCGTAGTTCTCTCGGAGAGCGTAAAGCCCCTTTGCAATTTGAAGCCCTTCTCTTCACTCATGGTGAACGAGATATCCGAGTCTTTTGACCTATCACGTCGTTCCTCACGGGATGGGCTGGCGTTACCTTGTGCCTGCCTTTGCGCGACTCCTTCTCGCGCGGCACCGGAGATTCCCGCCCATGTCCAATCCGTCTGACTCTCGGCGTGCCGGGGGCGTTGTCCTATTCACGAATGGCGACACCTCATACGAGTTCTTCCGGGACCTGGGGCAAGGCCGCGTTGGTGAGCGCATCCTCCTCGCCCAGACCCGCACCGCGCAGCGGCTTGGCCCCGGCGTGGTGCTCAAGTGCGTGCCAGTGCCGCAAGTGGCGAATATGACCGAGAAGTACCGGCGCACCCGTGCTCGGCTGGAGGAAGAGGTCAGGTTGGCGCAGTACCTCCAGCACCCGCGCATTGCCCGTATCCACGGCCTTTTTGAAATGGAGTCCGGCCTGTGCGTGGCGATGGAGAACGTCGAGGGGCTGACGCTCAACACGCTACTGAGCGTGGCTCAGGCGTGCGGTCGCTACTTCTCCGAGGCGTTCATCCTCTACGTGGGCGCGGAAGTCGCGGCTGCCCTGGACTACGCGCACACGCGCACGGATGACGCGGGCGTGCCGTTGGGCATCGTCAACCGCGACGTGAACCCGGCCCGCATTCGCTTGGATCCCCACGGGCAGGTGAAGCTGACGGACTTCGGCGTGGCGCTCTCGCGTTTGGCGGGGCGGCTGGCCACCTCGCTCCCGCGTCCCCAGGGCGAAGTCCTCTACGCCGCGCCGGAGATGTTGCTGGGGGAGGTGGTGGACGCTCGGGCGGACCTGTTCTCCCTGGGCCTCACGTTGCTGGAGTTCGCTACCGGGCGGCACCTCTACGATCCGGGCCACTTGCGCATCGAGGACGTGGAGGCGCGGCTATCAAGAGAGGAACGTGAGCAGGCACTCACGGCCTCGGTGGCGTCCATGGTGACGGAGTTGCCGCCGTTCGCCGAGGACGCCATCTGGTGCGCCATGGCCTACCGCTCCGAGGACGTGGAGCGCGCGGCGGTAGGGTTGCCGGTGCCACTTCGGGACATCCTCCACACGCTGTTGCGGCGCAACCCCGCTGAGCGCTGCGCCACGGCCGCCGAACTAGAAAACGTCATACGTGCGCGGCTGGCGCAGTTGGGGCCGTACTCCAGTGCAGACGCGGTAAAGGAAGTTCAACAGGCGCTCGTAGAGGCAGGGGACAGACTCAGGGACTTTGACCTGCCGGACGACGAAGGTGGAATCACCCCGTTTTTTGCCGAGGCCGCCAGTGCGAACGAGCTTTCGACGGAAACCGAGCCTCCCAGCGGGCCGCGTAAGGCTGCCGCTTCGACGCGCCACCCGGACGAGGTGACAACCGCGCCCGGTGGACGGTCGCATCGGGCGAGCAATCAGTCGCAAACTTGAAGAACGCCTGGCAAAGAAGAAACACTTACGCGGAAGCGGAGGCGCTGCCGGCGCCACGCGCGGCGGTCATCCTCTCGGACAAGCCCGCGCTGGTGAAGGCTCTGGACCTGCCCGATGCACGAAGCCTCCCCGTGCGAAACGGCGGCCTGCGGTACCGGCTGCTGCTCGCAACACCACCGTCCAGGCAGCCATGAGCCGGGGCTGGGATAGTCCGGCGCGCCGCCTTTCCCAGACGGGCACCACCTGAGAGAATGCACCGCTGCGGGCAGTGCCATCGCCGCGGCAAGGACACCATGCAGGCGTTCTGGAACTCAGGGGAGCGCGACAAGATCAAGGGCCTCGATGTCCTCGGGCTCCGTCAGCTCGACCAAGGCATCGAACGCCAGTGGGTCTCCGGGATAACGACCATTTCGTTCCGCGCTCGGTACCTCTCGCTCCTCCCCTGGGTGCTCGCCGAGCACTACGCCCTCCAGTTGCACCGCGGAGCGGGTGCGGCCAGCCACGACGAGGACGGTCTCGACGCCGTTCTTCGGCGGCTCGAGTTCGTCGTGCTCGCCGCATCTGTGCGGGACGTCGATTCGAGCGACCGCGGAGGGACCTTCGGCGTACTCGGCTCGGACCTTCACGACGAGACCCTCACGCAGCTCAAGAACACCGGAGCCGTGCCCATCCCCGCAGATCGCGGCGGCGCGTCGCTCGGCACGTACGTCATGCCGTGTCGCGCCTTTGGACTCCTGGAAACCGGCGGTGAAGACGCGCCCGTACGAATCCCGCCGCGGGGGCAGTCCCTTCAGCAGGCGCGAAACAGGGCACTGGGCACATCACGCGTGACGGAGTGCATCCTGCAGGGCGGTAGCCTCACCCTCGATGCACTGGACGCCGAAGCAAGGTTTTTCTCTGTGAACAACCTCGGAGCCGTCGAGGAGGAGCGAGGCCTCCTGGAGGACGCGCTGCTTCACCCGCATGTAAAGACCGGCGAGGTCCTTGGGACGTACGAGCGCTTCCTGGCAACGAGCCGGTGGGTGTTCGGAGCGCTCGGCGACCGCCCGATGTCCTCGAGTGAGCTCATCCTCGACGCGTATCGAGCCGCGGCCAGCGGCAATGTCAAGAGCGCAGTGGGAGCCGCGTGGGCCGAATATGAGCTTCGGCGCAGGGGGCACTTTGGCATCGAGTTGCTCCTCAGCTGCCTGGCCGACACGCTGATGGACCTCACGGAGGCCACGGTCGGTCAAGTCGTCGACTCGTGGGACAACGAGGCTCCGCTCCCCGAGGTGCTCTCCACCGCCACCGGATGGAGCGCCTCTGCCTTCCGCGGCACTGTGCTCGAACTCACTGCTGGCGTCCGAAGTGACGCATTCCTCGCAGCCCCACTGCGCCACACGGTGGCCCGCTCCCTGACGAGTCGTCCGCGCGCGCTCTACGCCTGCGCCCTGCTGCTGGCGGCGAAGCAGCAAACGGCTGCGCTTCGCGCCGCCGGACAGATTCCTTCTCGCCACAGCTATCTCGAGCGCACGTTCAGCGTGCTCGAGGATGCCGGACCCATGTCCCTCTCCGCAGCCCTCAAGCGCATCCTGCGTGAGGTCGTCGTCGAGGCACATCTCGCGACCACGCTGCGCAAGATGGGCCAGGGCCAGAAGTGCTCGCTCAGGTTCTACCCCGAAGGGGCGTTGCTCCGGCCAACCGGGACACCGGTCGCGGCCGGGTTCAGCGGCGACCGTCTGGGCAATGTCCTTGGAATCTGGGCGGACATCGGTGTGCTCGACCGCGCGGACGGCGGCAGGTTCGCGCTCTCCGGCCATGGACGCGGCCTCGCCGCGAGGCTGGCGCCATGAGGAGCGATCTTCTCAAGGCAATCGCCGCGGCCAAGGACATCACGAACGCAATCGTCCTCACGTACAACCTCGACTTCGTGTTCCTGCAGACCGTCGCGCTGGCCGCGCTCCGCAAGTGCGGACATCCGACGATCACCGTCTTCGTGGATGCACAGTGCGCCGCGGAGTCCTTCGCCCACCAAGCACCGGTGCTCGATGGCCTCGGCGTGCGCTACCGGGTCGTGCCCGTCGCAATGTCTCCAGGGTTCCGATTCCATCCGAAGGCCGTGCTGCTGTCAGGGGAGAAGGACGCAACGCTCTTCGTGGGTAGCGGCAACCTCACGTTCGGCGGATGGCGAGAGAACGCGGAGGTCTGGACGCGGTTCGACGCTGTCGCCGATGGCTCCGCAGCCTTCGTCGAGTTCAGGCGCTACGTCGAGAACGTGATTGAGCGTGTGCCGCTCAGCGACGCAATCGTCGACGAGCTGTCGGAGGCGTTCGACTCGACGACGCGCCGGTGGCTGGCCGACGACCGCCCATCGACCTCGCAGAACCTCCTCGGTCGCGTGGGGAGCGGGCAGTCCCTGCTCCAGTCCATGCGCGCGGCTCAGGGACCGGGCGCCGTCGACGAGCTGGTGATCTGCTCGCCATACTTCGATTCCGAAGGCGCGGCGCTGCGTGACCTCATCCAGGGGACTGAGGCAGCACACGCAACAGTTCTCTGCCAACCCGCGGGAACCACGCTCACTCGCGAGGCGTTCGGTGCTGCCGCAGGCAAGGCGACGCTGCGGCACGCGTCGTTCGAGCATGTCTCGGTCGGTGGTGAGAAGCGTGCCGCGTTCATCCACGCGAAGTTCTACGGCCTTCGCCAAGGCGAGCAGGTACTGGTATTCGCCGGCAGCGCCAACTGTTCTCGTGCAGCCCTGACCGCAAGCGGCCCAGCGGGCAATGCCGAGCTGATGGCTGTGCGTCGGATGGCGGCACCGGATTTCGGGGACAGCTTCGTCGGCGAGCTGGTGAAGTTGCCGGACGCAGTGCCTCTCCTGGAGCAGGTGCCGGACGGCGACCACGGCGTGAACGACACGGCCCTCCGTGTCCTCGCCGCGCGACTCGATGCTGGCGGCCTCCTGCTCGGCTTCACGCCTCCGCGCGCGGATGTTCGCACGTGCGAGATCGACGGAGCCGCGGTTCGGTTCTCGCTCTCCGAGCCCGGGGTGTTGAGCGTGGTGTGCGCGTTCGAGCCCCGCTCGGTCAGGCTTGAGGCCGTGGTCGACGAGAGCCTCGTGTGGTCGGCTCCCACCTGGATCGATCACGAACGGCACCTTCGGGCATCCGCACGGGGTCGGAGCCTCGCGGACAGCATCAGGGCCCGCGTGCAACCCGGCTCGTGGAACGCCTCAGCCTGGGCGGACGTCATGGACGTCTTCTGCAAGCATCTGTCCTACATGCCAACGCGCGAGGGCGCTCGAACGGCCAGCTCCCCGGAGGACAAGCCCGGTGCGGGCGAAGGAACGTTCACCTTCGCTGACGTCTTCTCGAACAGCTACGAGGCCCCCGAACTCAACGAGCTCAGCCAGCTCACGGTGAAGCTGGAGGGTGGAAGCGAGCGCTCGCTGCAGCAACTCCTGCTCCGCTGGTTCGGCATTGGCGACCCGGCGGGAGCCGCGACCGAAGTGGCAACCGACGTCAGCGACGAGCTCGACGGGGACGACGCGGTTGACCGTCCCGAGGTGCTGCCGGCGAAGCGAGTCGCTCCAGCGCCGCCGACCGATGCGGACAAGCATCGAATCCAGAAGGTTCTTGAGCAGATCGAGCAGGCCATGACGAAGGAGTCGTTCCTGGCCGAACGGCGCCCGGACCAGCTTGCCGCAGACCTCAAGATTGCAGCAGTCCTGCTGAGAACCGGCCTTCGAGAGGGCTGGTTCAACAGCGCGTCCTTCTTCCAGACCACGCACCGCATCTGGTCGGCCTTGTTCTTCACAGGCAGCCCTGACGCGAACCGAGGCTGGCTCGAGTACCGCCTGCGCCACGCCGAGGACGCAGCGGGTTTCATCGCTGCCCTTCGCTCGCCTGAGCTGGCGGCGGCGCTTCTCGGATGGGCCTTCGCCGTCGCTCCCTCGGAGGCGACCACGCAGTCGGCACGCTTCCACCTGGCGGTCGCGCTCGCGGTTGCTCGACTGCACTGGCTCTGGGATGCAGGCGATGACGTGGCCGTGGCGAAGGAGCTCAAGGTACTGCTCGCCCATACTGGCATCGTTGGCGTGACCGCATCGGATGTGCGCGCGGCCTGGGAGCGCATGCTGAAACGGGGCCACGCGCTCCTTCGCCTTGAGGAGGCGGCGAACGCCATCACGCTCCCAACCTTGCGTTCGCGTATCCGCGCCGCAGAGCTCCGCACCGGAGACCTTCTGTGGCAGGGTGCAGCCGGCTTCTGCGTCGTGACCCGGCCAACACCTCGAACCGAGGGACAGAAGGCGCCCGTCTTGCGCCTGCAGAATCGCGCGGAGGAGTCGCACATCGCGGCCCCGTTTACGATACCCATCGAGTCCCTGCTCCTTGAGGAGGTCGTCCCGCCATCGTCCTCCTTCGACGCGGAGCCGCGGCGAGTGCTGAAGGAGTTCCTCGGGGAGTTGAGGGACTCGCTGGTCGCGACGGCTACGGTCTCGGCCAGCGGAATGCCACGCTGACCAAGCCCTCGGGCGCCTGGCGCAGTCCACCGTCTGCCCCGCTCCGGAGCACATGCACCGGCCGGGATCCTCGTAGGCGCGTGTGGGCGCAGTCAGAGCCACGGTGAGGTCCGGCACCAGCGAGTGTGCGACACGGGACGGCGCGCCGCAAGCGGGTTTCCTGGTCCCGGCCCATGAGCGACAATCAGACTCCGGGTCCGCCCCATGGCCCGGCCCTAGAGGGGACTTGGAAGACCGTACGCCCAAGAGAGACCATCTCCGGACGGGGGACCGTGGCGGCACGTACCGCCGCGCGTTGGACGCGTGCTCGCGGGTAGCGCGCGAGGAATTCTCGGTCGCCAAGGCGGCCTTGGACGATGCGGAGCAGCTTGGCGTTCGGCTCAAGGCCTCAGTCGCGACCATCGCGCGGCGGTCGCCAGCCGACGGTGCGGCCGTGGAGGATGCGCGCGCGCGGCTTCAGGAACTCGAGGCGAAGCTCGAAGCAACGCTCTCCAGCTCGCTCCGATCGACCAGGGCCGGGCTCAACGCGAAGCATGCCGCCCTCAACCACTTCACGGTGACGCTCTTCGGGCGGACCATGGCCGGCAAGAGCACGATCCGCGAGGCGTTCACGGTAGGCGACGGCTCCACGATCGGAAACGGAGCTCAGCGAACGACGCGTGACGTCAGGGAGTACACGTGGAACTCCCTTCGCATCATCGACACGCCGGGAATCGGAGCCTACGAGGGCGACGAGGACCGCGCGCTTGCCCTCTCGGTCATTGATGAGACCGACGTGGTCCTGTTTCTCGTCAGCTCGGACGGGATTCAAGAGGAGTCGTTCAAGGGCATGCAGGCCTTGCGGCACCAGAACAAGCCCATGCTGTTCGTGCTCAACGTGAAGCGCGATCTCCAGAAGCCGGTCTTCATGCGGCGCTTCCTCGCGGACCCGCGCTCGGTCATCGAGGACGCGGAGATGCAGGGGCACATCGACCGTGTCCACAGGCTCGCTGGCGAGCTCCTGGGCATGCGCAATATCCGTGTCATCCCAATCCACGCACAGGCTGCGTACTTTTCGACCCGCCCCGAGCACCAGAAGTACGCCGATGTGCTGGCCGAGCACAGCAGACTCGGGGAGCTCCTGACGGCGCTCGAGGCTGAGGTCCAGCACCGGGGAACCGTCCGCCGCGTGCAGACCGTCGTTGACGGCACTCTCGTCTCTCTCCTCGACCTCCAAGAAGAGCTGAGCGAGCAGGCGAAGACGGTGAAGCGTGCGGCGAACTACCTGAAGGACAAGTTCGGGGAGCTCGACATCTGGCTCGACGGGTTCGTTCGCTCGGCGAACGCCCGAGCCGAAACCGAGGCAACGCAGCTTGTTCAGCCACTTCGCGGCACGGTGTCGGCGTTCGTCGATGAAAACATCGAGCGAGAAGACGTCGCCGCCCGCTGGAGGCGCAAGGTCAAGGCACTGAAGGTCGATGACTGGCTCCAACGGCAGCAGTCCGTCATCCTCGACGAGCTCCGTGGGCGCCTCACGGAGTTCTCACGCGAAATGTCGGTGGAGTCCAAGCTCGTTGCCGCGTTCGACGCCATGGGGCCTTCCACCTTCGATCCGTGGGACGTGAAGCGCACATTGCGCCGGTTGTCCGCAGGTGGAGCCGCACTGGCAGGCGTTGCTTCGGTAGCTTTCTGGCTCGGGGGCGGCAACTTCTGGAACCCCGTGGGCTGGGTCGCGGGCGCGGTTGGCGTCGTGGCCCTCGGTCTCTCCTGGCTCTTCGGGGACCGCGAGCAGAAGCTTCAGCGCCAGAAGGCGAAAGCCGCTGAGCAGCTTCGCGGTTCCATCGACGAATTGGAGCGCCAGGTCGCGGGGGCACTGAAGAAGTGGTTCTACGACAGCATCACGAGCCGCCTTGTGCGCGGCATCCGGAACGACACCCGGCAACTCTACACCGGCATGTTCGACGTCGCGCGTACACTCGACGAAGGCGCCCGGGAAGTCGGAACCATCCTGGAGCACCTCAATCGCAGGCTGCTCGTTCGCACGGGGCAATTCGTGGGCACACCCGTGCCCGAAGAGCGTCTGGCGCGGGTCGTTCGCGATCCGGGCGTGAGAACGAAGTTCCTCTGGCAGGACGAACGGGAGGACGACCGGTTCTGCAAGCAGGTGGGTATCGCGATTGGTGAGTGGGTCGATGGAATCCCCAACGGCCCTGCCGTGCAGCAGGTGGCGTCCGCCCTGCGCCCGGCGGTGGTATCGCCCGCGAAGGTCTCTCTGTCCACACAGCGCGCCCTGGTGCGCGTTCCGCAGCGTGAGGTTGGCAAGGCCATCGGGCGGAGCGGAAGCAACGTGTCCCTCGCTAGCCGTCTGGTGGGCGTGCGTATCAAGGTCATCCCCGAGGAGTCATAGATACATGACTGACAACGCGTCATTCGAGTTCGGCACGGTCCTCGCCGCCATGCAGAAGCTCCAGCGTGAGCTTCGTGAAGCGGTTGCGCGCTCCGAGGACCCGAAGGTTCGTGGCCTCTGCCGTGAGGTCGACGGCATTCGCATCGTTGGAGCAACGAGCGACGCCCCACCGCTGACCATCGCGTTCGTCGGCCAGTACAACGCGGGGAAGTCCACGATTCTGCGCGTGCTGACCGGCCGTGAGGACATCGTCATCGACTCCGACGTCTGCACGGATGCGGTTACAGCCTACGAATGGCACGGCGTTCGTCTGCTCGACACACCTGGCATCCACGCGGGCTACGCGGATCATGACGAGAAGACCTACGCTGCCATCGACCGTGCGGACCTGCTGGTCTTCGTGGTGACCAACGAGCTCTTCGACGACACCATTGGGCGTCATTTCCGCGAGCTCGCGTTCGCGCGTCAACACGCTCGGCGGATGCTCCTGGTGGTCAACAAGATGGGCCAGGATCCGGGCACGTCGGAGACGAAGCGCGTAGATATCGAGAAGGTCACCGCTCCCCTTACGGTGGAGGACTTTCGAGGGGTGTTCATCGACGCTCGCTCCTGGCTCGACGCCCAGAGCGCTCATGGCCAGGACCGGGCAGACCT
Source organism: Pyxidicoccus xibeiensis (assembly GCF_024198175.1). NCBI lineage: Bacteria > Pseudomonadati > Myxococcota > Myxococcia > Myxococcales > Myxococcaceae > Pyxidicoccus > Pyxidicoccus xibeiensis. The sequence goes on along the minus strand of NZ_JAJVKV010000020.1, from coordinate 137,692 downwards.
TCTCGAAATTGCAAACGTTGGAGCGCTGATCGAGGCGCTCAACGCATTCATCGCGGAGCGAGGGCTGGTGGGAAGGCTCTCGGCGCCACTTTTCGCGATGCGTGGGCTCGCTGAGCAGGGGCGCGCCCTCCTGTCCACCGACATCCCCGAGGAGCGCGCCGCGCTCGAGTTGTTGCACCGCAAGCGAGGCATCCTCCTGGCATCACGCGCCCGACTCCGCACGGCGATGGGAGGGGTCATTGGCCGAGCAGTCGCCGACATCGGTAAGTACGGAGACGAGGTGGCCGAGGCGATCGAGCCTGGGAGGAGCGAGAAGGATGTCGAGTCGCGTCACGTGGATGCCCAGAAGCGGGCGAGCGCGCGCAGTGCGGCCCTGTCCGAGGAAGCGCGTCAGTGTGTTGAAGCCGAGCTCGGAGACCTTCGCCGTCAGCTGGAGGCTCTTCGGGACAGTGTACTCGCGCGCGAGCTCCGTGGGCAGGTTGACGGCGTGTTGCCTGGAGGTCCGAGTACGCTCGTGGGAGAGTTCGCCCCCCCTTCCTGGCACGCACGCCCCAAGGAGGAGGTTCTCGCCGAGTGGCCCGCGAAAGCGAAGAAGGTCGGCGACGTCGCGAACAACATCGGTAGCTGGGCTGCGCGTTGGGCGACGGGGCCAGCGGCGGAGGGCGCAGCGATCGGCTCGGCGACTGCGGCGAAAGGCAGCCAAGCCCATCAAGTCGTCTACAACGTCGGCAAGTTCTTCGGCGTGGAGTTCCAGCCTTGGGGCGCGGTCAAGGTCGCCAGGACGCTCGGCAACGCCGGTCGAGTGATTGCCGCAGTCGGAGGCGTTCTGGCCGTCGTCGCTCAAATCGCGGAGGAGCGGCAGCAGGACCAATACCGGCTTCAGCTTCGGGATGCGCGAGATGGGGTGCGCTCCGCCTATCGCGACTCCGCCTTGTCGGTTCAGGTTGAGGTCTGGGCCCAGCTCGAGTCTTTCCTCTTGGATTTCTACGACTCCGAGCTCAGCGCGATCGATGAGATCGTCGAAGATCTCACCGGCAAGCGCTCCGAGAGAAGCGCCGGTGCGAGATCATTCCGGGAGTTGGAGCGGCGATCGATTGAGCTCATCGGTCGCGTGACGGAGAAACGACTGGTTGCGCCAGCTGCATAGCCGCCTGGGTGCAGGTCCGTCGTCTCCCGAGGCGCGGAGGCCGAGCTTCCGGTGCTTCGAGAGGATGGGCTGTTGAGGCCCCAAGCCGGCACGGTGCCCCAGAAGACCCGCGCTGCCGCTGCGTTCTTCCCTGATGGACCGCATGGGCCGGCGAGAGAATTCAGGTGCCGCGCGAAGGGCCCGTACGCCTCGCCAGTAGAAGGGCCTGGAATCGAGAGGGAAAACCTCGGGACTCCAGGCCCTCTGTCTTTCTACCTGCCGCGGTCAGTCAGCGCCGTCTCAGCCGAGGCGGGACCAGAAGGAGCGGCGCGAGGAGATGCGCTCGAGCGCATCCTGCAGTTCCTCGTCGAACTCGGCGCGCGTGGCGATGTCCCCCATGGCGATGATGCCCACGAGGCGGTTGTCACGCTCCACCACCGGGATGCGGCGCACCTGCTTGCGGCCCATCAGCTCGATGAGGTCATGGACGGAGTCGTCCGGGGTGGCCACCTCCAGGTCCTCCGAGGACATGATGTCCGTCACGCGCACCTGGGAGGGCAGGCGGTCCTCGCTCATCGCGCGCACCACCAGGTCGCGGTCGGTGACCACGCCGAGCAGCCGGCCCTGCAGGTCCGTCACCGGCACGATGCCCACGTTCTCCTCGCGCATCAGCCGAGCCACCTCACGCAGCGTCTGCTCGGGCAGCACCGTCTTCACGCCGCGGCTCATCACGTCCCTCGCGCACAGGGGCTCCTTCGCCCACCGGCCGCGGCGCATCAAGCCAAGGCCCACGCCAGCGGCGCCCAGCCCCGCGGCGGCAAGCGCCATGGTGCGCCCGCTGGGCCGGCCACCGCGCTCGGAGTGCTCCTCGCCACGGCCCTCGTAGGGGACGTCATACCGCTCCGTGGGGCGCTGCGCGTTCCACTCCTCGCTGCGGTAGGTCTGTTGTCCGCGCATTCCCTCGGAGCCGCGGTAGCCCTCGCCTGCCTGCTCGTAGCGCCGGGGCTGCTCGCGCCAGCTCTCTTCGCGGCCCTGCATGCCGACACGCTCGTTGGTGTAGGGGCCAACTTCTCCGCGGAGGTTGCTGCCGTAGTCCTCGCGCCGGTCGGAGTAGCGGAAGTCCTCGCGCCCCCGGCTGCTCGCCCCACGTGCCAGCGCCTCGCGGTAGAAGTCGCGGGTACCACCCGTGGTGCTGCCCAGGCCGCTGCCCAGGCCGTAGGTCTGCCTGCCGGCAGCGTCCTGAGGGCGGGTTGCGCCACGGCCATTCGACAGGTCATCACCCGGGCCACCAGTAGACAGGCCGCGGTTCAGGTCGCCAGGGTTGGTGGACAAGTCGGGGTTCTTGGGAGTCGTCGCCATGTCATCGCTCCATTGAGTATGAGTGAGGCGCGCTCAAGGTGCGCGTCACGATGGAGCCTGCCCAGGGGCCTCGAAGGGCCTCCCCGCCCGCCCGGCAGCAGGTCACGCCAGCGGGTTGCGCTGTGTTGGATTTCCCGCGAGGCCGTGCGCGGGAATGGACCCCTTGTCGTGCATTTCGGCCACACCCAAGCCTCACTTTCCAGAGGGGCGCAGGCGCTTGGTGTAGGTCCGGTCCGATGCGATAGACAGACGAGATGCACTCAGCTCTTTCTCGCGTGGTGACCGCAGTCGCGTGTTCCTTCTTCCTGTCCGCAGGCCTGACGGCCTGTGGTGATGACGAGCTCAGCTCCGACGAGCAGGCCCGCCGCGCCTACCTGGGACTCGACGAGTCCATCACCAAGTCCCTACAGCTCGGCTTCGCCGGCTTCAACGCCGCGTCGAGCGCGAACATCCCGCCCCAGTCCGCGACTGGGGATGCCGCCGGAACGCTCATCATCGGTGGGCAGGTGGACCAGGGCTCCTCCGCCAACAAGGGCATGCGCCTGCGCGTGGGGATGGCCGGCTACTCCGACGGTGAGGTCGCCGTGGGCGGCGACGAGGACCCGGTGAACATCACCTACGCGTCCAGCACCGACACGGCGACGCAGCCGGAGCTGAACCTCCAGCTGCGCAACATCCCCAACGGCACCTTCAGCGGAACGCTGATGGGCGCCTTCCAGATGACCGGTGACCTGGAGGGCAACGTCACCCTGAACCTGACCATGGAAGGCGAAATCGAGGACGACGGCACCGGCAAGGTGCGCCGCAAGAGCGGCAGCACCCGGGTGACGGGCACGGCCACGTCGGGAGATGGCACCTATGAGGTGAACCTCACCCGGTAGCGGCCGCGCCAGCCGTCACGGAAGCACGTCCGAGCGCTCGTCCACTCCCGAGAGCCGCTTCCACTCGGCGAAGTCGTTCGTCTCCTTCGGGTCCGCCTTGAAGCGCCCACCAGCGCCGTACCGGTTCTGGTCCATCCGCAGCCCGGGACGCCGCTGGCCGATTCTCACGAGGTTCCGGCCGCGGACCTCGTTCTCCCGGACCGTCAGGTTCTCGCTGGGCGCGTTGTTGGCGCCCAGCCCGAGCATCATCCCGTAGCCGTCCGTCCCCTCGATGCTGTTGCCGAGCACGCGCACCCCGCGCGCGTTCTCCACGCGGATGCCGACCCCGTCACTGCCTCCGCTGTTGGAGATGTCCTTGATGCGGTTGCCCTTCACCTCCACGTCGGACGGGCTGGGCTGGCCACCGTCCCGCACGCCTCCGATGGAGATGCCCCGCCCCGCGTCGGAGATGCGGTTGCCCTCCACGCGGACGTTCTTCGCGGAGTAGTGGACCACGACGGCCTCTCCCGCCGAGCTGGGGGACTTCTTGAAGCCGTGCATGTCGTTGTCTCGCACGACGACGTCGCTGCAGGTCTTGATGTCCACCGCGTTCTCGTCGTTCGAGTAGAGCCGGTTGCCCTCGACCACCACCCCGCGAGCGGGCGTCACCGAGGCGCTGTCCGGCTTGAGGCACTGCACCGAGTCACCCGAGTTGTCATGGATGTCATTGTCGCGAATGGTGATGTCCCGGGACGTCGCCTGGACGACCACGCCGTGGGAGTCGCCCTTCGGCTTCTTCCGGAAGTGGTGGATGTCGTTGCCCTCGATGGTCACCTTGCGCGCCCCACCGTACGTGGTGACGCCGCCACCCAGCGCGCCATGGTGGATGCGCGAGCCGGCCAGCACGGAGCCCTCGGTGTTCCCTTCGAAGACGACCGCGAAGCGCGGCTGCCCCTTCACGTCGATGTCGAAGCCGTCGACGACCCAGAAGGGCTTGCGGATCTGCACCACGGCCCCGCTCGCGCCCGGGACAATCTTCGGGTGCTGGGTGCCCAGCAGGGTGATGGGCGCGTCTGCCCTCCCCGCCTTCACGCCACCGTCGATGACGACGCTCCCCTTGTACTCCCCTGGAAGGACCCGGATGGCCTCACCGGGCCCCACCGCCTTCAGGGCCCGGCCGATGGTGCGGAACGGCGCCTGCTTCGAGCCCGCGGCCTGGTCCGAACCCGAGGTGCTCACATACCACTCGCGCGAGAAGCTCTTCGGGCGCTGGCGGCTGGGCCGGGTGGCCCCCTCCCCGCCTCCATCGCGCTTCGCCGCTCCGGTCGCCTCCGCCTCGTCCTCCCTGAAGACTGCTTCCACCTCGGAGAGCTGCTCGTCGACTTCTTCCGCGGCCTTCTCCGTGTGGGCGCAGGCGCCCAGCAAGACGGCGATGAGTCCCGGGCCCACCCACCGCCGGGCCCTCCCCAGACTGCTCTTCATGGATGCTCCCCCCTGTTGGCTCAGCGGAAGGAGCACTCCTCTCGGTGTTGTGACGGAGCAGGCTGGCGGAGGGAGACGTGCGGCCGGCCGCCAGGCTGCTCGTGGGAAGCAACACCGGGCTACTGCTTCGGGAGGATGGAGACCTTCAGACCCTCGCTCCACGTCTTGTGCTCGTCCGCGTAGTAGAGGTACGCGCGGCTCGCCGGACCCGTGTACGTGCCGGGGACCGCTGCCACCAGGGACAGCGGGACTTCGATGCGCTTGCGCGGCTCCATGCCCCGCCAGTAGAGGACGACGTCGCGCCCGAGCACCTCGTACGCATCCACCACCTGGCGCTTCACCAGCTCCTTGAGCTGGTCATGCCGGACCTCCAGGCCCCCGGGCACCCCGAAGATGGCCACCGCCGTGGGCAGCCGCTGGCCCGTGCGGTTGGCAATCATCACCCGCGCCTCCGTCGGCTCGCCCTCGGTGAGGGACGTCTTCGCCATCGCCACCTCCAGCGCCACCTGGGTGTCCTTCGAGCTGTCCGGCACGAGCGCGCTGTACGTCACCTCCACCGAGTACGGCAGCTCCGCGCCCCCCTCCATCCGCAGCTCCACCCGGCGCCCCCCCGGCCCGAGCAGCGCGGACACGTCCGGCAGCTTCAGCGCCTCCTGCGAGGAACCATCGAAGCGCACCGGCTCCCCCACCGGACGCCCCTCCACGTAGACGCGCACCAGGCCCGGCGCGAGCCCCGACGCGCGCTGCTTGTCGTAGGCGATGATGGCGCGCAGCGCGAGCACCGTGCTCTGCGTGGCCCCGTAGCGCCCACCGTCGCTCGACTCGGCCAGGAACTTCATCGCGCGCTCCACGTTCCCCACGTGCGAGCGCTCCCGCAGCCACGCCAGCGTGGCGAGCGCCGTGGTCTCGATGTTCAGCGTGTCCCCGGAGCTGCCGACGATGGACTGCGTCCCTCCCGCCACCACGCCATCCGCCCCCTGCAGCGTCGCGAGCCGCGCCATCAGCGCCCGCGCCTCCGCGCCGTCCCCCGCCAGCGCCAGCACGTTGGCCGCCAGCGCCAGCACGTAGCTGTTCTGGCTCGTCTTCGCCGCCGCCTTCACCGCGGCCACCTCGCGCGCCAGCTCCTTCGCCTGCGCCGCCGGCTGACCCGCGCTCTCCAGGAGCGCCCAGGTGATGTAGGCATTCGAGGTGTCCGGGTCCTCCACCCACACGTGCAGCGCGCGGCGCTTGCGGGAGAAGCCCCCCTGCCCGTCCCGCTGCGCCAGCAGCCACGCCCGCGTGCGCTCCAGCATCGCCGCATCCACGTCGCGCACCTGGCGCATGTCCATGAAGTGCAGCAGGCCGAACGCCGTCAGCGCCTCGTGGCCCGGGTTCTCACCGAACCACTCGTAGCCGCGCTCCTTCGTCTCGAAGCCCACCAGCCGCTGGTAGCCGCGCTCCAGCTTCTCGCGCGCGTCGGCCACCAGGGCCGGGCTCACGCCGGTGTGCGACTGGAAGTACTGCTGCGCCATCGTCATCGGGTATGTCGTGGAGCTGGTCTGCTCGAAGCAGCCGCCGGGCTCCTGGATGAGCCGGGCCAGCGACTCGGTCATGTTGGCCAGCGGGCCCGGGTACACGGTGATGGACGTCCGGACGCTGCCGGGCACCACGCTCTCCGGGAGGACCACCATGTGGGCCATCGGCTTCTTGGACGACAGCAGCCCGCCGAAGGACTCCCGGCCCGGGAAGCCCCGGGGCTTGATGGACAGCGTGCGGGTGACGACGTCCGAGTAGTTGCCCGCGCTCGCCGTGAGCTTCACGTCCACCGACCGCGCCTCCTGGCCAATCTCCAGCGAGAAGAGCTGCCGGCCCCGCGCCCGCGAGGCCAGGTCCAGCGGCTTGCTGCCCGTCACCTTCACGTCGCCCTTCAGCTCGACCTTCACGCCGGCCCCGGCGAGCGTGGACTCCGTCCCGTTCACCAGCGCCACCGGCAGCCGCACCACGTCACCGGACGTCACCTCGAGCGGCAGCTTCGGCTCCGCGTAGAAGGGCTGCACCGACTCCAGCTCCGCCACCGCCGAGCCGAGCGCGCCGTCCATGCCCACCGCGCCGGCGAACGCCTTGAACGTCGTCACCGAGTCGCTCAGGCCGAAGGACACCTGGACTTCGCCCGTCTGCGCGTGGGTGCGCACGCCCGCGTTCCAGTAGAGCGTCTCCGCGAAGTCGAGCCGGTCCCCCGGCTTGCGGCCCGGCCGCACCGTGTGCGCGTACTCACGGACGTAGGACATGGGCCGCTGCTCGTCCTGCTCGCGCCAGTCCTCCCGCTTCGCCTTGCGACGCTCCATGACGGCCCCCACCGCGCGCGCCTCCTCCTCTATTGGCGCGAGGTCCTGCTTCGCCTCGACCTCGGCCGGCGGCGCCATGGGCTTCTCAGCCAGCTGCGCGACCGGGGCCGGAGGCGCCGCCTGAGGGACAGGAGCCCCCGCCATGGCGAAGTCATCCATGGCGCCTTCCAGCTGCGGCTCGGCCTCCAGCTCCTTCACCATCTCGGGGATGGCGGCGGGCATGGCCTGCCCCCTGCCGCTCGCGGCGAAGCTGGGACGGCGAACCGGCTTCGGACGCTGCACCGCGAAGCCCGTGGCGATGACGCGCATCCCCGCGTCGCCATGGCGGGAGAGGAACTGCGAGGTGTTGGCCACCGCGAACCGCCGCCAGCCCTGGGTGCCCAGCAGCAGGTCCACGGCCACGGAGGACTTCGGGTTCTTCGGGTCGAGGTAGAGCTGCGCGTCCGCCAGCTCCTTCACCTCGGGCTCCAGCAGCACCATCACCGGGAGCTGCGGCGCCTGATCGCGCTTCTCCAGTAGCTCCAGCACGGCGTCATCGGTGACGGTCAGCATCACCAGTGCGGAGACGGGCTTGCCATCCTTCGTCGTCCGGGCGGTGAGCCGCACCGGGCTGCCGGGCACGTAGCGCTCCCGGTCCGCCTTCAGCTCGACGGTGACCTGCTTCTCGGGCTGGCGGAACACCAGCCGCTCCGCGAGGGGCTTCCCGTTCGCGTCCCACACCGTGGCGATGAGCACGCCGTCCGCCTCACCCGGGTCCAGCGTCACCGGGCCCGCCTGCGTCATCACCGCGGAGGCCACCCGCCGGTCTCGCTGGCTCAGCGTCACCGTCGCGCGCTCCACCCCGGTCAGCCCCACCACGAGGTTCACCAGCCGGCCCGCGCCCACCACGTCCTCACGCGCCCGGAGGACGGCGCCCGAGGCCTTCACCTCCGGCAGCGGGAAGGTCTTCCGGATGCCGGACGGCGCATCGATTCGCAGCGCGTACCGCGCCCCGGCCCTGGGGGTCAGCTCGAAGCGGCCACGCCCCTCGTGCGCCGAGCGCACGGAAGCGACCACCTGACCGGAGCCCACCTCCACCACCGCACCCATCAGGTCCGCGGGCTTGCTCGCGGGCGTCCTCGCCTCGAAGTAGACGCGCGAGGCCAGCCCCGCCACCAGGTCGCCGCCCTCCGGGTAGAAGGCCAGGTCCAGCGTCTGCAGGAGGATGGGGACGGTCTTCGCCGCCGTCTCCACCACGCCGCCGTCCTCGATGGTGAAGGCCAGCGTCCCCTCGCCGCGCTCGATGGCCTTCGGCAGCGGGAAGCGGACCGTGCACTGCCCCTTCGCGTCCACGGTGCACGGCACCTGCGCCACGGTGGCGCCGTCGAGGAGCGCGGTGGCCATCACCTTCGCGCCCTCGGGCACGCCGCCCTCTGCGCGCTTCACCTCCAGCGTCGCGGTGACGGTGTCTCCCGGCCCGTACCCATCCCGGAGGAACTCAATCTGTGACTTGAGCCGGGGCGCCCGGTAGGCGCGCACGTCGAACTTCCGCTCCGTGGGCGCGGTGCCCGTCCAGGGGTGGCTGACGCGCAGGGTGTACTCGCCACCGGGCTGCCCGGCGGGAACGGGCCACGCATAACCCCACACCGCGTCCCGGGTGCTCACCGTGCCCTGGGTGATGACGTCCCCCTTGGGCCCGCGAATCTCCACCTGCGCCATGAACGTGCCCGTGTGGGGCTTGCGGCTGAAGGCCTCGAGCACCAGGCCGCGCGCCAGCACCTGCTCCCCGGGACGGTAGAGCGGCTTGTCGGTGCTGACATGCGTCGTGAACCGGTTCGCGGTGCCGAGACTGTCGCGAGGCTCCGAACGGGCCGAGACCACGCGCGGGGACAGCAGGACGAGGGAGGAAGCCACCCCCAGGGTGAGCAGGACGCGGAGCGTCCTCGGGACAGGAAGGGTCATGGCGACTCTCAACGGACGGGGCCGCCGGAAGTTCTCCCCCGCACATCCGCCAGGCGCTTCGCATGCGGAACGTACGATTCCGCCGTAACTGGTTTAACTGGATTTAACGGAATTAAATCCAGACTCCCTGGTAGTCCCACCCGGCCCGAAGAGGAGGCTCTCCGGGCCAAACGCCAGGCAACAAAGGGGACACCGATGCGGATGAACTCGAAGCTGGGCATGGCAGCGATTGCGGTGGGGGCACTGCTGACCACGGGCTGCGGCACGGAGGAGGATGCGCTGACGGAGGCGCACCGGCCGGAGGGCTCGGAGCTGGGGCAGGCGGAGCAGCTCACCACGTGCCCGGCGGCGCTGCCGGTGTACCCGGTGAACGGGCGGCACAACAACGGCTACGACGCCACGTGGGCGAACTGGCAGTGCACGCCGTCCGCGTCGTCGGTGAGCAACACGGACTCACACCTGGGCAACGACATCTTCGGAGCCAAGGGCACGCCCATCGTCGCGGGCCAGGCGGGGCACATCCGCCTCGGCTTCACGGACCCGACGGGCGGCAAGGTCGTCTACATCCAGGACGGGTGCGGCTGGTGGTACTACTACGCGCACCTGGACACGGTGAGCACCGCGCTGGCCGTGGGGCAGTTCGTCTCCGCGGGCACGTACCTGGGCACCCTGGGCCAGACGGGCAACGCGTCCGGCACGGCGCCGCACCTGCACTTCTCCATCTACCCGGACGGCAACTACAACGCGGGCATCGACCCGTACCCGCTGCTCAGGGCGGCGGAGGGCACCGCCTGCAGCACGTCGCGCGTGGGGCGTGACTCGGGAGGTGGCTTCTACGGCGCCATCTCCACCTGCCACAGCCGCAACGGAGGCGCCGCCGCGGCCGGGACGCCGTTCGACAACGGTGGCACTCCGCACGTGCACCGCTGGGGCGCGGGCGTCGTGCAGGACAACAACGGCGGCACGCTGGGCCCCAACACCTGCATGCTGAAGGACGGCGCCGGCACCGCGTGGATGGTGCGCGGCAGCATCTGGACGGCGTACGTGTACCAGCTCGGCGGCTCGGGCAGCTTCCTCGGCTACCCCATCGGCGAGGAGTTCGCGAGCGCCACCGGGCCCCGGCAGAACTTCGAGGGTGGCTACATCACCTGGAACGGCAGCGCCTTCGCGGCCTTCCGCTACTGACCCGCACGGACGACACCGCCGGCCTGGGTCTTCTTCACCCGAGGAGCCCCTCGCCGGCGGTGGCCCTTTCGTTCTCCAGCCGTCACGCGAACGGGATGAAAGTCGCGCACCCGGTGTTGAGGTCACCTCGCCATGGCGGACCGGCTATACCCCCGGTCCTCCAGGCACCGGTGGCAGGAGCCACCGGGCCGGCGTCGCGGTCCTTCGTTCAGGAGCTTGCCTTGACACTTCACCACCGACGTTTCCCGGGCACCGCACGCGGAGTGGTCGCCGCGTGCGCCTCCGCCCTGCTGTCCTCGTGTGCCTCCGCCCCGGCCGAGAAGCCGGCGACGCCTCCCGCCGCGGAGAGCCCCGCCCCTGCCGCCACGGCGGCGCCCGCGCCCGCCGCGAAGCCCACCTACGGCACCTTCGGCTTCGACAGCGACGGCATGGACCGGTCCGTCAAGCCGGGTGACAGCTTCTACCGCTACGCCAACGGCGGGTGGATGGACAAGACGGAGATTCCCGCGGACCAGACGCGCTACGGCATGTTCACCGCGCTCGCGGAGCAGGCCGACCAGCGCACCCGCGCGCTCATCGAGGCGCAGGCCCAGGCCCCCGAGGGCAGCGAGGCCCGCAAGGCGGGTGACTTCTTCGCCAGCTTCATGGACGAGGCCGCCATCGAAGCGAAGGGCGTGGCGCCGCTGCAGCCGGAGCTGGCGCGCATCGAGAAGCTCGCCAACCGCCGCGCGCTCTCCAGCGAGCTCGGCTCGCTCCTGCGCACCGACGTGGACGCGCTCAACACGGGCGGCGTCAACACCGAGCGCCTCTTCGGCCTGTGGGTGGCGGAGGACCTGAACGACCCGTCGCGCTATGCCACCTACCTGCTCCAGGGTGGCCTGGGACTGCCGGACCGCGACTACTACCTGGCGGACAACCCGCGCTTCAAGGAGGTCCGCCAGGCCTACCAGCAGCACATCGCCAACATGCTGCGGCTGGCGGGCGTGTCCCAGCCGGAGGCCCGCGCCGCCCGCGTCTTCGAGCTGGAGAAGAAGATTGCCCAGGCGCACTGGCCCCAGGTCGACACGCGGGACATCACCAAGACCAACAACCCGTGGCCGCGCGCCGAGTTCGCGAAGCGCGCGCCGGGCATGGACTGGAACGCGTACTTCACCGCCGCCGGCCTCGCACAGCAGCAGGAAGTCCTCGTCTGGCAGCCGAGCGCGCTGACGGGAATCTCCAAGCTGGTGGGCTCCGAGCCCCTCCAGGCCTGGAAGGACTACCTGTCCTTCCACGCCATCGCGCGCTCGGCGGCCTTCCTGCCGAAGGCCTTCGTCGAGGAGAGCTTCGCGTTCAATGGCAAGACGCTCTCTGGCGCGCAGAAGCTGCGGGAGCGCTGGAAGCGCGGCATCAACCTCACCAACGCGGCCATGGGTGAGGCCGTCGGCAAGCTCTACGTGGAGAAGTACTTCCCGCCGGAGACCAAGAAGGCCGCGGACGACATGGTGCGCAACATCGTCACCGCCTTCGGCCACCGCATCGACAACCTGCCGTGGATGTCGCCGGAGACGAAGGCGAAGGCCCGGGAGAAGCTCGGCACCCTGCAGACGAGCATCGGCCACCCGGAGAAGTGGCGTGACTACTCGGGGCTGGAGGTCATTCGCGGGGATGCGTTCGGCAACGCCGAGCGGGCCACCCTCTTCGACCTCAAGCGCAACCTGGGCAAGCTGGGCAAGCCCGTGGACCGCAAGGAGTGGTTCATGGTGCCGCAGGTGGTGAATGCGCTGAACTCACCGCAGCAGAACTCCATCATCTTCCCCGCCGCCATCCTCCAGCCGCCCTTCTTCGACGCGAACGCGGACCCGGCCGTCAACTACGGCGGCATCGGCTCGGTCATCGGCCACGAGATTGCCCACAGCTTCGACGACGTCGGCGCGCAGTTCGACTCGCGCGGCAAGCTGGCCAACTGGTGGACGAAGGAAGACGCCGACCGGTTCAAGGCCGCCGGGAAGGCGCTGTCCGCGCAGTACAGCGCCTACAAGCCGCTGCCCGACGCGTCCGTCAACGGCGACCTCACGCTCGGGGAGAACATCGCGGACGTGGCCGGCGTGGCGGTGGCCTATGACGGATACCGTTTGTCACTCGGTGGCAATCCGGCCCCGGTGCTGGATGGCTTCACCGGCGACCAGCGCTTCTTCCTCGGCTTTGCCCAGGTGTGGCGCAACAAGTACCGCGAGCCGACGCTCCGCCGCATGCTGCTGACGGATGGGCACTCCCCCGGCGAGTACCGGGCCTCCACCGTGCGCAACCAGGATGCCTGGTACCAGGCCTTCGACGTCGCCCCCGGACAGGCCCTCTTCCTCACGCCGGAGCAGCGCGTCCGCATGTGGTGACGGGTAGGCTGAACACCCGTATCCGCCATGCACATACAATTTAAACATCAGGTGAATCCAGCACGCACATAAAGTGATGGTAGAGTTGGGCCTCCTGCTCTCGGGATGACCATCCGGGTCAATCCCTTGCGTGAGGCCCAATGGCTCCCAGTCAAGTGCGATGTCGTGGTGGCGTTTCGAGAGTGCTGTTCGCGGTGATGCTGCTGGTCGGAGTCACGACCCTGCCCACCGCGTCAGCGGCACCGTTCACCCTCTTCGAGAGCGGCCAGGTCCGCCCCCTGGCGCTCTCCCCCAACGGCAGGCTGCTGTTTGCCGTCAATACGCCGGACAACCGGCTGGAGGTCTTCCACGTCGGCAGCAGTGGTCTGAGCCACCGCACCTCGGTGCCCGTGGGACTGGAGCCCGTCGCGGTCGCCGCGCGGAGCAATGACGAGGTCTGGGTGGTCAACCACCTGTCCGACAGCGTCAGCGTCGTACGGCTCGACTCGGAGGGGCGGGAGGCCACCGTCACGAGGACGCTGCTGGTGGGTGACGAGCCTCGCGACATCGTCTTCGCGGGGCCCGGCAAGCGCCGCGCCTTCATCACCGCCGCGCACCGCGGGCAGAACGCCCCGTTCGACCCGCAGCTCACCACCGAGGGCATCGGCCGGGCCGACGTCTGGGTGTTCGACTCGGAGAACCTGGGCGGCTCGCTGGGCGGCAGCCCGCTGACCATCGTCCCGCTGTTCGGCGACACGCCCCGCGCGCTCGCGGCGTCGCCGGACGGCTCGCGCGTCTACGCCGCCGTCTTCCACTCCGGCAACCGCACCACGTCCCTCAACGAGGCCCTGGTGCCCGATGGCGGCGAGGCAGCGGGCGGCACCCCCGGGCCCAACACCAACTTCGCGGGGAAGCCCGCCCCCGAGGTGGCCCTCATCCTCAAGTACAACGGAGAGAACTGGGTGGACGTGCTGAACCGCTCCTGGACGGACAAGGTGCGGTTCAGCCTGCCGGACAAGGACGTCTTCACCCTCAACGCCACCGCCAACCCGCCAACGCAGCTCGCGGGCGGCGCCGGCTTCCACACCGGCGTGGGCACCATCCTGTTCAACATGGCCGTCAACCCGGTGAGCGGGAAGGTCTACGTCAGCAACACCGAGGCCCGCAATGACTTGCGCTTCGAGGGCCCGGGCATCTTCGGGGGCCGCACCCTGAAGGGCCACCTGCACGAGAGCCGCATCACCGTGCTGGGCGCCGGGAGCGTCACCCCTCGCCACCTCAACAAGCACATCAACTACGCCGTCTGCTGCACGCCCACGCCCAACACGGAGAGCGAGCGGAGCCTGGCGCAGCCGCTGGGCATGGCGGTGACGTCGAACGGCGCCACCCTCTACGTGGCCGCGTACGGCTCGTCGAAGCTGGGCGTCTACGCCACCGCGCAGTTGGAGTCCGACACCTTCGTCCCCAGCACCGCGAACCAGATAGAGCTCAGTGGCGGCGGCCCCACCGGCGTGGTGCTGGATGAGGCGCGCGGCCGGCTGTACGTGCTGACGCGCTTCGACAACTCCATCTCCGTGGTGAACACCGCCACGAAGCAGGAGGTTGCCCACCTGCCCATGTACAACCCGGAGCCGGCCAGCGTGGTGGCGGGGCGCCCGTTCCTCTACGACGCGCGGCGCAGCTCCAGCCATGGCGACTCGTCGTGCGGCAGCTGCCACGTGTTCGGCGACTTCGACGGCCTGGCCTGGGACCTGGGCAACCCCGACGGGGACGTGAAGGCCAACCCGCTGCCCGTGGTCCCCTTCCTGCCCGAGTTCGGCGACGACCCGACGCTGGGCCAGGACACGTCCTTCCATCCGCTGAAGGGCCCCATGGTGACGCAGAGCCTGCGCGGCATGGCCAACCATGGCCCCATGCACTGGCGCGGAGACCGGAACGGCGGGGACCTGGGCCCCAGCAGCCAGCCCGACAACGGTACGTTCAATGAGGCCGCGGCCTTCAAGGCGTTCAACCCGGCGTTCGTGGACCTGCTCGGGCGCAGCTCGCAGCTCACCCCCGCGGAGATGGACAAGTTCACCAACTTCATCCTCCAGGTGATGTACCCGCCCAACCCCGTCCGGAAGCTCGACAACTCGCTGACGCCGGCGCAGCAGGCGGGGCGGGACTTCTTCTTCAACGTCACCAGCGTCTTCAACGGCCCGTGCGAGTCCTGCCACCACACCGACCCCAACGCCAATCCCAGCGCGGGCGCGTTCAAGGGCTTCTTCGGCTCGGACGGCCGCTCGTCGTTCGACGCGGGGAGGCAGTTCCCCCGAGTGCCTCACCTGAGGAACGCGTACCAGAAGGTCGGCATGTTCGGCGTGGCGTTCCCCAACGGCTCGGTGCCTCCCGACGCCTTCCTGGGCGAGCAGATCCGCGGCTTCGGCTACAACAGCGACGGGACGATTCCCACGCTGTTCCAGTTCAGCAGCGGGTTCGACGTCGGCATCCTCAACCCGGCGGGCATCCCCCGCACGCCCGAGGGCGAGCTGGCCAAGCGGAACATGGAGCAGTACATGCTCGCGTTCGACAGCAACCTGGCGCCCATCGTGGGCCAGCAGGTGACGCTCACGGCCAGCAACGCGGCGGTGGCGGGCCCCCGCATCAACCTGCTGCGGGCACGCGCGGAGGCTGGCGAGTGCGACCTGGTGGCGAAGGGCCGCGCGTGGAACCACGAGCTGGGCTTCCTCTACCTGGGAGGGGGGCAGTTCGCGGGGGACCGGCAGGCGCTGCCCCACATCACCGACGGGACGCTGCGCTCGGCCATCGCCGCGAGCAACGGCGTGCTGACGTACACCTGCACGCCGCCGGGCTCGGGGCCGCGCATCGGCATCGACCGCGACCTGGACGGCGTCCTGGACGGTGACGAGCGCGCGGCGGGGAGCAATCCCGCCGACGCCCAGAGCCAGCCCTGAGCGTCGTCCCCGCTCGGAGCCGCGCCTGAGGTCGGCGTGGCCCCGGGCGGAACCGCGCTGTTCACTGTTCGATATTTCCGCCTACGCTGGGGACGCGCACGACCTGCGCCTCTTCGTGCCTCCGCCTCCGGAGCGCACGAGCGTCCGACACCCTTGAGCGAGGCACCATGAAGGCCAGCAGCACGGCAATCCGCCGTGGCGTATCGACAGTCATTCTCACCGCGATGTTGTTCACGAGCGTCGCGGCCGCAGCCCCCTACACCCTCTTCGAGAGCGGCCAGGTCCGCCCCCTGGCGCTCTCCCCCAATGGCGCGCTCCTCTTCGCCGCCAACACGCCGGACAACCGGCTGGAGATCTTCCAGGTCGGCAGCAGCGGGCTCGTCCACCGGGGCTCGGTGCCGGTGGGCCTGGAGCCCGTCGCCGTGGCCGCGCGGAGCAACGACGAGGTGTGGGTGGTCAACCACCTGTCCGACAGCGTCAGCGTCGTGCGCATTGATGGCAACGGCACGGGCGGCGCCGTGGTGCGCACGCTGCTCGTCGGTGACGAGCCTCGCGACATCGTCTTCGCGGGGCCCGGCAAGCGCCGCGCCTTCATCACCGCCGCCCACCGCGGGCAGAACGCCCCGTTCGACCCGCAGCTCACCACCGAGGGCATCGGCCGCGCCGACGTCTGGGTGTTCGACTCGGAGAACCTGGGCGGCTCGCTGGGCGGCAGCCCGCTGACCATCATCCCGCTGTTCAGCGACACGCCTCGCGGGCTCGCGGTGACGCCGGACGGCTCGCGCGTCTACGCGGCCGCCTTCCACTCCGGCAACCGCAGCTCGGTGGTGCATGAGAGCCTGGTGCCGAACGGCGGCGAGGCGGCCGGCGGCGTGCCCGGGCCGAACACCAACGTCCAGGGCGTGCCGGCCACCGAGGTCTCCGTCCTCGTCCGGTACAACGGCCAGGACTGGCTGGACGTGCTGGGCCGCTCGTGGACCGCGCAGATGCCCTTCTCCCTCCCGGACAAGGACGTGTTCGCCATCTCCGCCACGGCCAACCCGCCGGTGCAGGTGGCGGGTCCGTCCGGCTTCTACACGGGCGTGGGCACCATCCTGTTCAACATGGCCGTCAACCCGGTGAGCGGGAAGGTCTACGTCAGCAACACCGAGGGCCGGAATGATTTGCGCTTCGAGGGCCCGGGCACCTTCGCCGGGAGCAGCCTGCGCGGCCACACCCACGAGAGCCGCATCACCGTGCTGGGCGCCGGGAGCGTCACCCCGCGCCACCTCAACAAGCACATCGACTACAGCGTCTGCTGCGCGCCCGTCCCCAATGCGGAGAGTGAGAAGAGCCTCGCGCAGCCGCTGGGCATGGCGGTGACGTCGAATGGCGCGACCCTGTACGTGGCCGCCTTCGGCTCGTCGAAGCTGGGCGTCTACTCCACCGCGGCGCTGGAGTCCGACACCTTCGTGCCGAGCACGGCGAACCAGATTCAGCTCACGGGCGGCGGGCCCACCGGCGTGGTGCTGGACGAGGCGCGCGGGCGCCTCTACGTGCTCACGCGCTTCGACAACTCGGTCTCCGTGGTGAACACCACCACGAAGCAGGAGGTTGCCCACCTGCCCATGTACAGCCCGGAGCCCGCGAGCATCATCGAGGGGCGCCCGTTCCTCTACGACGCCCGGAGGAGCTCCAGCCATGGCGACTCGTCGTGCGGCAGCTGCCACATCTTCGGCGACTTCGACAGCCTGACGTGGGACCTGGGCAACCCGGACGGCGAGGTGAAGGCGAACCTCAACCCCGTCGTGCCCGTGCTGCCCGAGTTCGGCCCGGACGGCACCTTCGGCCAGGACACGTCCTTCCACCCGATGAAGGGCCCGCTGGCGACGCAGAGCCTGCGCGGCATGGCCAACCAGGGCCCCATGCACTGGCGCGGAGACCGCACCGCCGCTGACACCGCGCCGAGCCTCCAGCCGAACAGCGGTGTCTATGACGAAGCGGCGGCGTTCAAGGAGTTCAACCCGGCGTTCATGGACCTGCTCGGGCGCAGCGCGCAGCTCACCCCGGAGGAGATGGACAAGTTCACCCACTTCGCCCTCCAGGTGATGTACCCGCCCAACCCCATCCGCAACCTGGACAACTCGCTGACGCCGCGGCAGCAGGCCGGCCGGGACTTCTTCATGGAGACGACGAGCTTCTTCCAGGGCTCGTGCGAGTCCTGCCACCGCGTCGACGTGAACGCCAACCCGGGCGAGGGCCCCTTCAAGGGCTTCTTTGGCACGGACGGCAAGTCGTCCTTCGACGCGGAGCCGCTGTTCCCCAAGGTTCCGCACCTGAGGAACATGTACCAGAAGGTCGGCATGTTCGGCGCCGGCTTCCCCTTCGGCAACTCGCCCGCGGACACGTTCCTGGGTGACCAGGTGCGCGGCATCGGCTTCAACAGCGATGGCGCCATCCCCACCCTGTTCCACTTCAACAGCGGCTTCGACTTCCACCCCATCTTCAACGCCGTGGGCATCCCGGACAGCCCCGAGGGCTTCGCGGCCAAGAAGAACATGGAGCTCTACATGCTGGCCTTCGAGAGCAACCTGGCGCCCATCGTGGGCCAGCAGGTGACGCTCACGGCGAGCAACGCGGTGGTGGCCGGCCCGCGCATCGACCTGCTGAAGGCGCGCGCGGACGCGAGTGAGTGCGACCTGGTGGCGAAGGGGCGCGTCTCCGGCCACGACGTGGGCCTGCTGTACCTGGGGAGCGGGCAGTTCAAGCTCGACCGGCAGGCGCTGCCCCACGTCTCGGACACCGCCGTCCGGCAGGGCGTCGCGCAGCACGGGGGCGTGCTGACGTATACGTGCACGCCGCCGGGCTCGGGGCCGCGCATCGGCATCGACCGCGACCTGGACGGCGTCCTGGACGGTGACGAGGGCGGGACGGCGAGCAGCCCCGTGCTCTTCCGCACCGCTCGCTGACCAAGGTCCTGAGAAGCACGCGCGGCTGCCCCGGTCATCCAGGGCAGCCGCGTTTGTTTTTCAGCCACGCCCCGCGTCGCGCGTCCAGGTATGAAAGGCATGAAGGCGCGGGCCCCAGAAGCTCCACTGCTCGCGAGGAGACGGACATGATTGCTCCAGGACCCACGCTCGAGACCGCCCGCCTGATCCTGCGCCCCACGGCGCTGGAGGACCTGGATGGGTTCTGCATCCTCGCGGGGGACCCGGAGTCGGCGCGCTTCATCGGCGGTGTGAATCCCCGCCCGCTGGTGTTCCGGGCGATGAGCACCATGGCGGGCGCGTGGGCGCTGCAGGGCTTCGGCATGTTCTCCGTGCTGGAGAAGGCGACGGGCCGGTGGGTGGGACGCGTGGGCCCGTGGAAGCCGGAAGGCTGGCCCGGGCCGGAGGTTGGCTGGGCCCTCATCCGCGACGCCTGGGGCAAGGGCTACGCCACCGAGGCGGCGACGGCGTCCATGGACTGGGCCTTCGACCAGCTGGGCTGGACGGAGGTCATCCACAGCATCGTCCCGGAGAACGTCGCGTCCCAGGAGGTCGCCCGGAGGCTGGGCTCGAAGCTGCTGGGCCCCGTGAAGATGCCGCCCCCGTACGACAACGCGGTGACGGAGGCCTGGGGCCAGAGCCGTGAGGAGTGGCGGGCCCGGCGGGGAGGCACCCGGAGCCAGCCGCGTTAGCCCCCTTCCGCGGGCACTTCAAAACATCCAGGCGCGAATGGTGCGACATGCACCCGGCGATGGCCTGGGCGCGCCCCGCCTGGAGCGCCCCGGCTCGCACCCGGAGTGCGCCGCCTGCCCGCTCCCTGGGGTGGCTGGCACCCAAAACGTCAGGAAAGTCGGGAAGTTGAGAGACCGGTCGGGCGCGTGTTACGACCGGCACCGGCCAGGCTCTCCTCCCCCGCCCTGGCCACCGGAGCCGGCTTCCCATGAGCGAGCGCAACGACGTCCCGCGTCCCCCTCTCCCCGTGGCCCCTCCGCCCATTCCCGGAGCGCCCGCGAAGAGCGCCACGGAGACGCTGGCACAGAACACGGCCGCCCTGCCCGTCGCGGCGGTGAACGCCAGCGCCGAGGATGAAGCCCGCGAGCGCATCGCCTCGCTGGAGCGCGAGGCAAAGGCCCTCAGCGCCACGGACCCGCACGCCGCCGCGCTGCTCTTCCACGAGGTGGGCCTGCTCTGGGAGGAGCCGCTGAAGAACCCGCGCAACGCGGCCGTGGCCTTCCAGAGCGCGTACAAGCTGGCGCCCCGCTACCTCGTCAACATCCGCGCCGCGCGCCGCCTCTTCGCGGACGTGGGCAACTGGCAGATGGTGCTGCAGTTGCTGGACGCGGAGCTGGCCGCCACCGGCGACACCCGCCACCAGGCCGCGCTCCTCTTCGAGAAGGGCATCATCCTCCAGGAGCGCCTGTCCCGCGACGACGACTCCACCGCGTGCCTCAAGCTGTGCCTGGAGCGCCGGCCCACCGACGTGGTCGTCCTCACCCAGCTCGAGTCCGTCTACGCCGCGCGCAATGACTCGCAGGCGCTGGTGGAGGTGTACCGGCTGCTGTCCGCCGCCGTGCAGCAGCCGTCGCTGCGCGCGCACTACCTCACCTCCGCAGGCCTGCTCGCCGAGGAGCGCCTGAAGCAGCGCGAGGCCGCCGCCGCCCTCTACCGCGAGGCCTTCGCGCTGGACCGCTCGGACCTGCTGCTGCTGGCGGCCATGAAGCGCGTGGCCGAGCGCGATGGCCGCACCGACGAGCTGCTCGCCGCGCTGACGGCCGAGGCTGGAGCGCTGGGCGCGCAGGCGGCGCCCGCGTACCTGCAGATTGCCAAGGTCTACGAGCGCGCGGGCCGCAACGACGACGCGCTGGCCGCGCTGCTGGCCGCGCGCAACGTGTCCCCGAACGAGCCGCTGGTGCTCAGCGAGCTGGCCGGCATCTACGAGACACAGGGCCGCTACGAGGAGCTGGCGGACGTGCTGCTGGCGCGCGTGGGCTCGCTCAACGACGAGAGCGAGCTGGTGGCCACCAACCTGCGCCTGGCCGCGCTGTACGAGGAGACCCTCAAGCGCGAGGCGGACGCGGCGGCGCGCTACCAGGCCATCGTCGCGCGCATCCCCGGCCACGCGGCGGCGCTCGCGGGCCTGGGCAAGCTGTACTACCGCATGCAGAACTGGGAGGGGCTGGTCTCCGTCTTCGACGCGGAGGTCGCAGCCGCCGAGGACGCGAAGCAGAAGGCCGCCCGCATGTACAAGGCGGCGGAGATCCTCGAGGAGCGGCTGGGCCGGCAGGAAGACGCCATCACCCGCTACAACACCTGCCTCCAGCTGCAGCCCGGCTACCTCCCCGCGCAGAAGGCCCTCACCCGCCTCTACGAGCGCCAGGGCCGCTTCGCGGAGCTGGTGGCCATGTACGAGCAGGACCTGCTCCAGACGTCCGACCGCGACCAGCTCATCACCACGCTGAACAAGATGGCGGTGGTGTACGAGGACCGGCTGGGGGACCTGGACCACGCCATCGAGTGCATGAAGCGCATCCTCGACCTGGCGTCGGACCACCTGCCCACCATCCGCAACCTGGCGCGGCTGTACGAGCGGGCCGCGCGCTACCGCGAGCTGCTGGACACCCATGACCTGGAGGCGTCGCTCGCGAGCGACACCAAGCAGGTGCTGTCGCTCCTGCACCGCAACGCGGAGATTCTCGACGAGCACCTGAAGGACCGCGCGGGCGCCATCTCCGCCTACGAGCGCGTGCTGGCGCTGTCCCCGTCCTACCTGCCCGCGCTCAAGGCGCTGGGCCGGCTGTACGCGCAGGACGGCCGCTGGGAGAAGCTCGTGGACATGTACCGGGCGGAGTCGGAGGCCTCCCCCTCCATGGAACAGGCCGCCGCGCTCATCTACAAGATTGGCGAGCTGTACGAGCAGCGGCTGCAGCGCGAGAACGAGGCCGTTGCCTCCTACCAGGAGGCGCTGATGCTGGCGCCCAGCTACTTCCCGGCGCTGCGCGCGCTGGCCCGCATCTACCGGGCGCAGAACGCGTGGGAGAGCCTGGTGGAGGTGCTGCGCGCGGAGGCCGCCAACCGCACGGACCCGCTGGAGCGCGCCAACGCGCTGTACCAGGCCGCGGCCATCTGGGAGGACGCCCTCCACCGGCCGGAGCTGGCCATCGACACGTACCAGGAGGTGCTGCGCCTGACGCCCGGCCACGCCGCCACGCTGCGGGCCCTGGAGCGGCTGTACCTGGCCCAGGACAACGTGAAGGAGCTGGTGGCCATCCTGGACCGCGAGACGCAGGTGGGTGGCACGCCCGCGGCCAAGGTGACGGCGTACCTCAAGCTGGCGCGGCTGTACCTGGACCGCTTCCAGGAGCCGTCCCGCGCGGCCCAGTGCTGCGAGGCGGTGCTGGGGCTGGACACGGGCAACCTCACCGCCCTCACGCTGCTGGAGCGCATCCGCGCCGCGGACCGCCCGCGCCGCGCCGAGCTGCGCCAGCGCATCGCCGAGCGGGTGAACGACCCGCGCCTGGCCACCGCGCTGCGCCTGTCCGCCGCGCTGGATTTGGACAAGACGCCCGCCGAGGGCACGCTGGAGGCGTACAAGCGCGCCTTCGAGGCCGACCCGGGCGATGCGCGGCTGGCCTTCGTGCTGGAGCGCGGGCTGCGGCAGGCCGGTGACGCAGCGGGGCTGGCGCGCCTCTACACCATGCGGCTGGCGGCGGCGCAGGACGCCGACGAGGCGCTGGAGATGCTGCTGCGCACCGCCGAGCTGGCGGATACGCGCTTCAACGACCTGGAGCGCGCGGCGGCCCTCTACAAGCAGGCCCTGGAGCTGCAGCCGCAGTGCCTGCCCGCGCTGCAGGGCGCGCGGCGCGTGGCGCTCAAGCGGGGCGACGTGGCCGGGGCGCGCGCCGCCCTCGAAGCCGAGGCCGGCGCCAGCCGGGACCCGCGCGGCATCATCGACGCCCTCATCGCCGCGGCGAAGCTGGCCGCGGGACGCCAGGGCGACACGGACGGCGCGGCGGCGCTGTACCGGCAGGCGCTGGAGAAGGACCCGCTGCACCCCGCCGCGCAGACGGGCCTGGAGGAGCTGCTCGCGCAGCGGGGCGGCTCGGCGGACCTGGCGGCGCTGCAGGAGCGGCGCGGTGAGGCGAAGCTGGCGCTGAAGGACGGCACCGCGGCGGCGACGGCGTTCGTCGGCGCGGCGCGCCTGTACCACACGGCCCTGGGCGACAAGCCGCGCGCGCTGGCGCTGCTGGAGAAGGCGCTGGCCGCGCAGCCGGGCCAGCCGGAGGCGCTGGAGCTGCGAGGCTCGCTGCTGCTGGAGGCGCAGCAGTACGCGGACGCGGCCGCCATGCTGAGCCAGCGCGTGCAGCAGGGCGGAGACCCGCGCGCCCTGGCGCAGCTGCACCTGACGCTGGGCAACCTGTACGCCACGCACCTGAATGACTCGGGCCGCGCGGCGGCGCACTACCAGACGGTGCTGGCCACCCTGCCCCGCAACGTAGAGGCGCTGGAGCGGCTGGCCGGGCTGCACGCGCAGGGCCGCAACTGGGCCGGCGCGGTGGACTGCCTGCACAAGCTGCTGCAGCAGGAGCTGCCGGCGGACGCCCGGGCACGCCTCACGCTGGAGCTGGCGCGCACCTACGACGATGGCCTGGGCGACGCGGCCGCGGCCACCCCGCTCTACCGCCGCGCGCTGGAGCTGACGCCGGGCAACCCGGCGCTCATCGACCGGCTGGTGACGCTGTACGAGCGCGCTCGCAACCTGCCGGAGCTGGCGCAGCTGCTGGAGGCGCAGGCCCAGACGCAGCTGCCGGTGGACCCGAAGCGGGCGGCCACGCTGCGGATGCGGTCGGCGGACCTGTACGCGGGGCCCCTGGCCGAGCCGGCGCGGGCCACGGCGATGTACCGCCAGGTGGTGGACGGAGACGGCACCAACCTGACGGCGCGCACTGCGCTCGCGGAGCTGTACGCGCGAGACACCTCGTCGGTGCCGATGGCGATTGAAGAGCACCGGCAGATCCTCCGCCAGGACCCGACGCGGGTGGACAGCCTGCACAAGCTCTTCAAGCTGTGGGAGGGCCTGCGGCAGAACGACAAGGCCTTCTGCGCGGCGGCGGTGCTGACGTTCCTGCGCTCGGCCAACGAGGTGGAGCAGGCCTTCTACATGGAGGGCCGCTCGCGGCTGGCGCAGGAGGCGCGCGAGGCGCTCAACTCCACGGACGTGGACGCGGTGCTGCTGCACCCGCAGGCGCGCGGGCCGATGCTCGAGGTGCTGCGCGCGGTGGGCGACCAGCTGGAGAAGGTGTACCCGCCGACCTTCGACATC
Source organism: Pyxidicoccus xibeiensis (assembly GCF_024198175.1). Taxonomy (NCBI): domain Bacteria; kingdom Pseudomonadati; phylum Myxococcota; class Myxococcia; order Myxococcales; family Myxococcaceae; genus Pyxidicoccus; species Pyxidicoccus xibeiensis. The sequence continues at coordinate 113,824 of NZ_JAJVKV010000020.1, read as the reverse complement.
GTGGGCGTCAACCCCAAGACGGACAAGCTGAAGCCGGACTCGGCCGTGTACAAGGCCATGCGCACGGTGGCGCAGGTCTTCGGCGTGGAGGAGTTCGACGCGTACCAGGCCAAGCGCGGGCTGACGGTGCTGGAGACCACCGAGCCGATGGCGGTGTGCATCGGCCAGGACGTGGTGCGGCGCTTCAACGCGCGGGAGCAGAAGTTCCTGCTGGGGCGCGCGGCGCTGGGCCTGCTGAACAAGGCGGCGGTGCTGGAGAAGCTGTCGCAGGGCGAGACGGCGGACCTGTTCGGCAGCTCCATCCGCATCCACGCGCCGCAGTTCACCGCGCTGGGCCGGCGCAACGACGAGACGGTGAAGCAGCTGCGCAAGGCGTACTCGCGCAAGGCCCTCAAGGCGCTGGAGACTCCGGCGATGGCCATGGGCGACGTGCAGAAGGTGGAGCTGGCGCAGTGGCTGGACGCGCTGGACTACTCCGCGGACCGCGCGGGCATGCTGATGTGCGGCGACGTGGCCGTGGGCCTGGGCATGGTGCTGCGCGAGGACCCGAACTTCGCCGGAGCGCGCCTGGACACCGCGGAGCCCGTGCTCCAGGCCGTGCGCGAGGGCGAGCGGCTGCGCATGCTGCTCGCCTTCTCCTTCACCGACGACTTCTTCCGGCTGCGCCAGCGGCTGGGGATGTCGCTGTAGCCGGTGGCGGCGGGCGCTACTCCCGCCGCACCACCGCACCTTCGGGAAGGCCGCTGACGATGCGCCCCGTGGCGTCCTCCACGGAGCCGGACTCGGCGGCCTCCACGGTGACCTTCACCCGGTAGTCCTTGCCCGGGTCGAACTCCGGGTAGGAGCCGATGGCCACGTGCGGCATGTCCAGCGCCACGCGGTCCAGCACGCCGGCGATGTCGCTCTCGCCCAGGCGCAGGTAGAGGGCGCTCAGCACCACCGGCGTCCCGCTCAGGCGCCCGAGCACCGTCTCCAGCTGCATCCGGAAGAGCTGCGGCACCCCGGGCAGCAGGTACACGTCCTCCACCGTCAGCACCGGGTACCAGGTGCCCGCCTGGGGCAGCAGCACCGAGCCCTCCGGCGCGTCCGCCAGCCGCATGCCCTCCGGCGTCACCTTGCCGTCCGGCGCCCGCGCGGTGATGAGGGCCACCATCTCCGGCAGCCGCACCACCGGCTTGCCCATGGCCATGGCCACCGCGCGCACGGTGACGTCGTCGTGCGTGGGGCCGATGCCGCCGCTGGTGAAGACGTAGCGCGCCTTCTGCCGGGCCCGGGCCACCGCGTCCACGATGGCGTCCACGTCGTCGAGGACGGTTTCCACCGAGCGCAGGGGAATGCCCACCTCGCGCAGCCGCTTGATGAGATGGGGGCCGTTGAGGTCCTGCACCTTGGCGGTCAGGACCTCGTTTCCGATGATGACCGCCGCTGCGCCGGTGCGCTCCATAGAGGGGCCGGACTCTAGCGCAAGCGCTTCGGATGCAGACGGAATCGCCCGGAAGTCCGTTGCCCGAATCAGAAATCCGATGCGCCTCCTGGCCTCTCGTCCAGCCCTCTCCCTCTCGCACCCTCCCGGCACCTGGATTGCACAACCCGACGGCATGAACGACCTGTCCATGCGTTGCAATCCGTCCCACTACCGGCGCACCCCCTGGCCCCTCGCGCTGCTGCTGCTCTCGCTCACCGCCTGCGACTCCAAGGAGGCGGAAGAGGACACCCTCCGGGTGAAGTATGGCGAGACGTGGAGGGACTTCGACGAGGAGCGCATCGAGCGGCTGCCCTCCGTCACGCCGCGCGGCCTCTGGTTCTGCGGCACCCACGACCCCATCCCCAACGCCGTCGACGACGAGACGAGCGTGTGCATCAACGTCACCCTGGACGAGGCCCTGCTGGGCACCGGACCGGCAACCCTGACCCTGGAAGGCACGACCACCGTCCCCGTCGAAACGTCGGGGCAGGTTGCGTTCACCCCGGGTGCGGGGCACTCGCCGGGTGTCGTTGCAGCGTGGGCCAACACCGGCTGCTTCGGCGCCCCTCCCACGGAGCCCTCGGTCCAGCAGGTGAAGGGCCAGCTCGTGCTGGAGCACAACAGCGACGTCTGGCTGTCGGGGCGGCTGAAGCTGCAGTTGACGGGGACACTGGCCGGCTCGTGCCCGGGCAGCGCCGCCGAGGCCGACATCGAGTTCGACCTCCCCCGCTGACGCCGCGGCTCAGCGCTTGCGGCCGAGCAGCTTGCGAATCTCCTTCATCGAGGCCTCCGTCACGGCCTCGATGCCCTGCTCCCCGTCGATGGGGACGATGCGCTCCCGCGTCGAGAGCAGGCGGATGGCCGCCACGTACTGCTTCGCGATGCGCCGCTGCGCCTCGTCCGCCTCGAACAGCTCCGCCGGCCCACCGCGGGCCGCGCGCCGCCGCGCCGCCACCTCCGGCGCCACGCCCACGAAGAGCGTCAGGTCCGGAGACACCGCGCACGCATTCACCGCGTCCACCCACTCCATGGGCAGCGAGGCCCCCTGGTACGCGAGCGAGGACAGCACGTAGCGGTCGCACAGGACGACCTTGCCCGCGGCCAGCGCGGGCAGCACGCGCGCGGTGAGGTGGTCCGTCCGGTCCGCCGCGAACAGCAGCGCCAGCGTCTCCGGGGACAGGGGCCCCGCCCCACCGGGCAGCCCCAGCCGGCCCGTGAGGGCCTGGCGAATCATCGTGCCCACGGGCCCGTCGGAGGGCTCGCGCGTGGTGAGCACCTCGTGCCCCTCCGCGCGCAGCACCGCCGCCAGCCGCTCCACCTGCGTGGTGGTGCCGGCGCCGTCGAGCCCCTCCAGGACGATGAAGCGCCCCTTCCGGACCGCCTTCTTCGCGGCGCTCACCGGGGCAGCAGCGCGGCCGGGTCGTCCAGCCGCAGCTGGCGGCGCAGCTCCAGCATCGACTCGTAGCGCTTCAGCTCATCCACCAGCACCTTGCGACCGGTGCGGTAGTTGCGGAAGGCGTACACCAGCAGCGCCAGCGACAGCGCGGCCGCGCCCCACGCCAGCACCGGAGTGCGCAGCGAGTCGTAGAACAGCTTGCCCGACGCGCCCCCAATCAGCAGGGCGGCGATGGTGGACACGCCCGCATGGGCGAAGTTCGTGGTGCTCTGACGGGTGGACAGGCTCTCCTGGAGCTGGTCCATCTGGGTCCGCATTTCCTGGGTATCGGCGCTCATCACGGAGCCGCGGACCCTACATCAGCCCGGCCAACCCGTCGAGTCGCCACCCGCCCGCCCGCCGACCGTAGGCCCCCCAACCAACGACCTCTCCCCACCCTGCCGCCCGCCCGGTGGCCCTGTGGCGCTCATCCGGCCCATCACCGGAACACACAGCCGCCAGCAGGTTGCCTTGCGAGCCCGGGACGCCCACGCTACATGCGCCCACGACATGCAGCCTTCCCGGCGGACCGACACCTCCATGAGTCACGACACCCAGCTCTCCTCCATCGAGGACGCCATTCGCGACATCCGCGAAGGCAAGTTCGTCATCGTCGCGGACGACGAGGACCGTGAGAACGAGGGTGACCTCATCATGGCCGCGGAGCTGGTGACGCCCGAGCACCTGGCCTTCATGGTCCGCCACACCAGCGGCATCGTCTGCCAGCCCATGCTGGCCGAGCGGCTGGACGCGCTGCGGCTGCCGCAGATGGTGGCGGACAACACCGAGTCGCACCGCACCGCCTTCACCGTGTCCGTGGACTACCGGCACGGCACCAGCACCGGCGTGTCGGCCGCGGACCGCGCCAAGACGATTCGCGCCCTCGTCGACCCGAGCAGCAAGGCGGACGACTTCCTGCGCCCCGGCCACATCTTCCCGCTGCGCTACCGCGAGGGCGGCGTGCTGCGCCGGGCCGGCCACACCGAGGCCACGGTGGACCTGTCCCGCCTGGCGGGCCTGGAGTCCTCCGGCATCCTCTGCGAGCTGGTGAAGGACGACGGCACCATGATGCGGATGCCGGACCTGATGCTCTTCGCCCGCGAGCACAAGCTGTCCGTCATCACCATCGCGGACCTCATCGAGTACCGCCGCCGCAAGGACCGGCTGGTGCGCCGCGAGCCGGGACAGCACACCGTCACCACGAAGTACGGCGAGTTCACCGCCCTCACGTACACGTGGATGCCCGACGGCGCGAAGTCGCTGGTGCTGGTGAAGGGCGACCCCGCGTCGAAGCCCAGCGCGCTGGTGCGGCTGCACGCCGCGTGCGCCATGGGCGACGTCTTCGGCTCGCCGACGTGCAACTGCAACGCGCTGCTGGACCGGGCGCTGGCGCGCATTGCCCGCGAGGGCACCGGCGTCCTCGTGTACCTGCCCGGCATGCACGGCGACGACTTCGGCATCCACCACAAGCGCAACGCCGACGGCAGCAGCGCCCCCGCGCGCGGCCCGCAGGAGACGCGCGACCTGGGCATGGGCTGCCAGATTGTCTACGACCTGGGCGTGCGCTCGCTCCAGGTGATGACCAACACGGACATCACCTACCGCGGCCTGTCGGGCTTCGGCCTCACCATCGACAAGCGCGTGCCGCTCCAGGCGGACTGACGCTCAGCCCAGGTCCGCCAGGGCGCTTCGCACCGCGTCCAGGTTCGCCGGCAGCTCCACCGGGGGGTTGGCGTAGCGGCTGGTGACATCCGCCAGCGCGCTCCGGTGGTAGCCCACCTTGAAGTCCGCGAACTTCAGCCCGTGCGCGGTGGCCACCACCGCGACGCTGGAGCCCCGGGCAATCACTCCCCGCGCCACCAGCTTCTCCACCGCCGCCAGCGCCACGCCCGTATGAGGGCAGGTGAAGGTGCCCTCGCGGTCCGCCCGCGCGGCGGCGTTGGCCAGCTCGGACTCCGTGGCGTCCTCCACCACGCCGTCGAAGGCCTTGAGGACGCGCACCGCGCGCCGGAAGGACACCGGGTTGCCGATGCGGATGGCCGACGCCAGCGTGGGCCCGGCCAGCAGGGGCTCCAGCTCGGCGAAGCCGCCACGGAAGGAGCGCGCCAGCGGGTTGGCGCGCTCGGCCTGCGCCACGGCGATGCGCGGCCGGCGGGAGATGAGCCCCAGCTGGAACATCAGCTCGAAGCCCTTGCCCAGCGCGCTGGCATTGCCCAGGTTGCCGCCCGGAATCACCACCCAGTCCGGCGGCTCCCAGCCGAGGTCCTGGCAGAGCTCCACGGCGACCATCTTCTGGCCCTCGATGCGCAGCGAGTTCATCGAGTTGGCCAGGTACAGCCCCGTGTCCGCCGTCACCGCCTGCACCAGCTTCATGCAGCCGTCGAAGTCCGTGTCCAGCGACAGCACCCGCGCCCCGTTGGCGATGGGCTGCACGAGCTGCGCGAGCGACACCTTGTCGCGCGGCAGGAACACCACCGCCGGAATCCCCGCCGCCGCGCAGTAGGCGGACAGCGCCGCGGAGGTGTCCCCCGTGGACGCGCACGCCACCGCGCGCAGCGGCACGCCCCTGGCGCGCATGTGCTTCACGGCGGAGACGAGGACGGTCATCCCCCAGTCCTTGAAGCTCCCCGTGGGCGAGACGCCGCACTCCTTCAGCTCCAGCGTCGCCAGCCCCAGCTCCGCCGCCATGCGCGGCAGCGGCTTGAGCGGCACGCGTCCCTCTCCCAGGGACACGATGTCCTCGGTGGGGAGCTGCGGGTACGCCCACTCGCGCTTGCCCCAGACACCCGAGGCGTCCGGCAGGCGCGCGGAGCCGAAGCGCGTCTCGAAGCGCCGCTTCCACTCCGCCGCCGGCACGGTGCGCAGGGCCGCCACGTCGTGCGACACCTCCAGCAGCCCGTTGCAGCGCGGGCACCGGTAGACGACGTCCAGCAGCGAGGCGCGGAAGTCACAGCCCTCGCTGCACGCATACTCGGCACGGAAGCCGGACATGGTGGCGCTCATGCCTCCGCCGGCGCGCGGGTGAAGCACTCGGGGCAGGCCTTCCCGGGCCGCACCGGTGTATGGCACGAGGAGCAGTCCACCCACCCCGCCTCGTCCCCCTCGGGACGCTTCGCTCCGGCCACCGCTGTCGCCGCGACCCGGGCCCGGGGCAGCCTCATGCCGCAGCGGTCGCAGAGCATCCCCTGCGCCTGCTCGTTGCGGCAGTAGCGGCACACGACGACGCCGACGGGCGCGGCGGTGCGCACGCCGTCATCCTGCGCGCGGCCGGTGTCCAGTTCCTGCATGGGCGCCACGGGCACGGCGCCGGTGACCCCGGCGCGCGTCAGCTCCAGGTCCGGCACCACCTGGGCCGGCAGGTCCGGTCCAGCCTTCTGCCGCGTCAGGTCCAGCTCGGGCAGGGCGGCGACCACCACCGCCGCGCGGCCTCCCGTGTGCGGGGTCAGCTCCAGCTCCGCCAGCTGCGCCACGGGCGCCGCGTCGACCGTCTGCGCGGGGAAGACCCGGCCACAGACGTCGCACTCGGTTCCCTCGGGCTGCACGTGGTCACACAGCGGACAGATGATCATGCGTGAACGTTAGCGGGCCGCCGCGCTCGGGGGCAACGCGACTTCCTGGTCAACGAGCAGCATCCAGGCAGACAGGCGGCAGGTCCACTTCCACCCGGGAGCCACGGCCTCGGGTGTCGTCACTCCTGGAGGGCCTGCCCCGTCATGGGGACGAAGCGCACCGGGAGGAGGCGCTCGACGAGGGGCAGCTCCCCTTCGTGCCGGGCGCGGCGGATTCGCAGCAGCTCCTGGGCACCTCCGACGGGCCCTACCGGGAGGACCATGCGGCCCCCGCGCTTGAGCTGGGACAGGAGCGCGATGGGCACCTGGCTGGGGGCGGCGGCGGCGAGCACGGCATCGAAGGGGGCCGCTTCGGGCCAGCCCAACGAACCATCTCCCCGCCGGTAGTACACGTTCTGGAAGCCCAGCCGGTGCAGCAGCAGGCGCGAGGAGCGGGCCAGCTCCGGGACGATCTCCACCGTGTACACCTCGCGGCAGAGCCCGGCGAGCACCGCCGTCTGGTAACCGGAGCCGGTGCCAATCTCCAGCACGCGCTCGTAGCCCTTGAGCGCCAGGGCCTCCGTCATCAGCGCCACGACGTAGGGCTGGCTGATGGTCTGCCCATGGCCGATGGGCAGGGGCACGTCCGAGGGTGCCTCGCTCCGGGCCCGCTCCGGCACGAAGTCGGCGCGGTCCAGGCGCGCAATCGCCTGCAGCACCCGCCGGTCTCGGATGCCCTGCCCCGCCAGGAACTCAGCACGTGCCCAGTCGCCCATGCCTCAACCCTAGTCACTGCCAGGCAGGCGGACATGTTCTCACGGCCCTCATGCGGCCCCGCGCCTGTCGAGAATCGGAGGCGAAGCGCCACGCGCGTGGGACAGGCTCGCGTCTCCCCCTCCGACCAGGCGCGCGGGCCCTACCCCACCCGCGCCAGCGCGAGGCGGCCTTCCCACCGCTCCTCGAGCGCCTTCACCAGCCCCTGGTGCTCGCGGGCCTTCAGGTCCGGGTCCTTCTCCAGGATGCGCCGGGCCTCCGACTGGGCCATGGAGAGCAGGTCTCCGTCCCGCGCCAGGTTGGCCACGGCCAGCTCGGGCAGGCCGCTCTGGCGCGTGCCCAGGAACTCGCCGGGCCCGCGAATCTCCAGGTCCTTCTCCGCGATGACGAAGCCGTCGCTGCTGTGCTCCATCACGGACAGGCGCTCGGTGGACTCCCACGAGCGCGCGGCGCCGGCCACCAGGAAGCAGTAGCTCGCCGCCGCGCCGCGCCCCACGCGCCCCCGGAGCTGGTGCAGCTGCGACAGGCCGAAGCGCTCCGCGGACTCCACCACCATCACCGACGCGTTGGGCACGTCCACGCCCACCTCCACCACGGTGGTGCAGACGAGGAGGTCCAGCCGCTTCTCGCGGAAGTCCTCCATCACGCTGTCCTTCTCCTCGCCCTTCATCCGCCCGTGCAGCAGCCCCACGCGCGCCTGGGGGAACACCACCCGCAGCTTCTCCACGCCCTGCGTCGCGTCCTCCAGGTCGAGCTTCTCGGACTCCTCCACCAGCGGGTAGACGACGTATGCCTGGTGCCCCTTGGCCAGCTCGGAGGCCACCGACTCGTAGACTCGGGCGCGCTGCTTCTCGTTGAAGACGCGCGTGCTGATGGGCGTGCGCCCCGGCGGGAGCTGGTCGATGACGGACAGGTCCAGGTCCCCGTACATCGTCATGGCCAGCGTGCGGGGAATGGGCGTGGCCGTCATCACCAGCACGTCCGGCTTCGGGCCCTTGCTCATCAGCGAGTGGCGCTGCAGCACGCCGAAGCGGTGCTGCTCATCGATGACCACCAGCCCCAGTCGCCTGAAGGCGACGTCGTCCTGGATGAGCGCATGGGTGCCCACCGCCAGGTGGACGTCCCCCCGGGCCACGGCGTCCCGGCGATCCCTCTTCGACTTCGCCGTGCCCGCCGAGCTCACCAGCCCCACACGGTAGCCCAGCGGCTCCAGCACCTTGCGGAAGGTGCGCTCGTGCTGCTCGGCCAGGATCTCCGTGGGCGCCATCACCGCGACCTGGTAGCCGTCCTGCAGCGCGACGAGCGCGGCGACCATCGCCACCGCCGTCTTGCCGCTGCCCACGTCGCCCTGCACCAGCCGGCTCATGGGCTCGGGGCGCGCCAGGTCCCGGCACAGCTCCTCCACCACGCGCGCCTGCGCGTCCGTGAGCTTGAACGGGAGCGCGCTCCGGGCCTTCTCCAGTCGGGGCGCGGACACGTCGAAGGAGATGCCCACCTCCGCCTTCACGTCCTGGCGCTTGAGGGCCATGCCGAGCTGCAGGAAGAAGAGCTCGTCGAACGCGAGCCGCCGGTGCGCGGGGCTCAGGTGCGAGTCGAGCGCATCCAGGTCCGCGTCCCCGGGCGGGAAGTGGATGAAGCGCAGCGCCTCCGGCAGGCCCATCAGCGCCAGGCGGCGGCGCAGGTCCACGGGCAGCGGGTCCTCCAGCGCGTCCGCGTACTTGTCGCCCACGTTGGAGGTCAGCTCGCGGAAGGAGCGCTGCTCTCCGCGCTCGAAGCCCGGGTAGACGGGGACGATGCGGTTGAAGTGGACGGAGGTGATGGAGTCGAGGTCCTCGGCGGGCTCGATTTCCGGGTGAGCCATCTCCCGGCCGCTCATGGTGGCGCGCACCTCGCCGGAGAGGACGATGCGCTTGCCCACGGTGAAGCGGCTCTTGAGCCACGGCCCCGCGTGGAAGTACGTGGCGGCGATGCTGCCCGAGCGGTCCCCCACCACGGCGCGGAACATCCGCCGGCCCCCGCGGCCCGCCACGAAGTCCGCGGCCTTCACGGTGCCCACGGTGACGCCGCGCGCACCGGGCTCCAGCTCGGCGATGGTGCGAAGCTGCCGCCGGTCCTCGTAGCAGCGAGGCAGCAGGAAGAGGATGTCGCCCATCCGGCGCAGCCCCTTCTTGTTGAGGGTCGACACCAGCTTGGGCCCCAGCCGCTTGTCCAGGGTCTTCAGCGGCATGGACAGCGGCCCGGTGCGGGGCGCGATGGACAGCAGCTTCGCCTCGTTGCGCGACGCCTCGGCCGCGGCGGCGCGCTTCTGCTTCCGCTCCGCCTTCTCCTTGCGCGTCCGGGCGCCGGGCACGGCCTCCGGGCCGGTGTCGAGCACGCCCTGTCGGGGACCCTTTGCCATCCGTCCCACAGCCTGCGCGGGAGCACCGGCGCGGGAGGACTGCGCGGAACCAGGGCCCGGTGCCATGACACCCGCGCGAGTCGCGGAGGCCGCGCCACGGGGCGAGGACGTCGACCCCGCCTCCGAGGTCATCGCACCGGCACGCGCTGCCGACGGGGCTCTCGTGCCCTGCTGAGCATGGAGCGAGGACGTGGCCCCCGCTCCCGAGGTCACGCCCCGGGACGAGGACGAGGCGCCACCCGTCGCGGAGGCACCGGGCTTCGCACGGGCAGGAGCCCCGCCTCCGGACGAGGCCCCTCCGGGCAGGGGGTCCGTGGACTTCCACGGCGGCACGTAGCCCGGCGGAGTCGCTCCGGGCGCATCGACCTCCAGCAGCGACAGGGGAATGCCCTGGGGCGGCGTCGCACGCGGCTTCGCGCCGGGCGACAACGCCCCCTCCCGCAGGAGCGTCCGGCCCTCTCCGGCGTGCGAGGCCGCGGCCCCTGCTCCCGGGGGCACCGCCACGCCAGGCCTCCGGGCCGCCCTCGTGGAGGCCACCTCCAGGCCGGGCAGCAGGCCCGCCCCGGGGGGCCGCGAGTCCGTGGGGCCACCCGCACGAGCCGCCTCCGCGCCGGGCCCCCGCCCTCCATCCCGCCGCCCGTCGCCGGTGGCCACGCCCTCCAGCTCCACGGGCAGCGGCACGCCGCTGAGCCTCAGGCCGGCCACCACGCGCCGCAGCGCGGCCTTGCGGCGCTCCGGAGCGGGGTCGTCCACATCGGGCAGCGCCGCGCGCAGGTGCTCCAGGACGCGGGCGTCCACGCCTCCTGCCCCCGCGAGCGCGTGCTCCAGCACGGGGCGCAGCCCCTTCACGGTGTCGAGCCTCGCGAAGTCGCGCTGGCACGCATACCGGAGTGGTCCAACGAGGCTGGCGAGCGGATGGTTCACGCGCGAGGTCCGTCGCACATCCTACGGAATGGGGGTGACGTGTCCCAGGAAACGAGACCGGGGGAGCGAGCTCATGCCCGCTCCCCCGGCAGCTCCCCAGAGGGGGATCGGGTCAGCTCTCGCCGGCCGGCGTGTCGCCCTGCGGATCCTCGAAGCGGATCTGCTGAATCTCCAGCTCCTTCGTGCCGCCGGGGCTCTGCACCGTGGCGATGTCACCGACCTTCTTGCCGATGAGCGCCCGCGCCACGGGCGAAGTGACGGCAATCCACCGCTTCTTCAGGTCAGCCTCCAGCTCGCCGACGAGCCGGTAGGTCACCGGCTTCTCCGTCTCCGTGTCCATCAGGTCCACGGTCGCACCGAAGACGACCTTGTCGCCGCCCAGCTTGCTGACGTCGATGACCTCCGCGCGGGCAATCCAGTCGTTGAGGTCCAGGATGCGGCCCTCGATGTGCGACTGCTTCTCCTTGGCCGCGTGATACTCGGCGTTTTCGCGCAGGTCCCCATGGGCACGGGCGACCTCGATTTCTCGCGAGATCTTCCCACGCTCGACGGACTGGAGGTGCTTCAGCTCCTCCTTCAACTTCCGCAGTCCGGACGGGGTCATCGGGATGTTGTCGCTCCCGCTGCTCATCGAAACAGCTCCTTCCACCACTCCCAAGGTTCAATAACTTTGAGGGCCGGCGCTCCTCCCAGAGCCCGGCCCCCACAATGAAAGTCCCAATGTAGGGAACCAGTGACAAGTTGGTCAATGAAACCCGTACGGGGTACCCGAGATGCGCTGGGCGCGCGCCCGGCGACCCGGTAGTCTGCCCGGGTGCTGTCCGTCCAGGAGTTGCGCAGTCTCGCCGCCGCCCTCCCCCTCGAAACCTTCCAGCGTCAGCTCGGGCCCTTCGCGCTCATCCAGCGCCCTCCGTCCGAGGCATCCGCCGCCGTGCTCGCCCCCACCCGCATGGCCGCGCCGGAGGACATCGAGCAGGGAATGCTCACCCTGCTGTTCGAATTCGAACACCTGCGCGTGGCCACGCTGCCGCCGCTGCTCGCCACGGACCGCCTGCGCATCGGCCGGCGCATGGACTGCGACCTGGTCGTCGACGACGCGTCCGTCTCCAAGATGCACGCGGAGCTGCGCTGGAACGGGGCCGAGCAGCGCTGCACGGTGCAGGACCTGGGCTCCACCAACGGCACCTTCCTCAACGCCCAGACGCTGGGCGGTCGCGAGGTGGTGCTGCGCGACGGGGACATCCTCAGCTTCGGCAACGTGCAGTTCTGGTACCTGCTGACCGGGACGCTGCACGAGCGGCTGCGCGCGGGCGAGGCCACCGGCCTGGGCTCGCGCAGCGGCTGAGCCCCACTCCGGAGGAAACGAATCATGCCCGGCGAGACGAACCTCGACGTGCTGCTGCGCTCCATGCGGCCGGTGCTGAAGGAGGGCGAGTACGTCTTCTGCACCCTCCCCCATCCGGCCTCGCCGGACCTGGGCGCGCTGGCGCCCGTGGGCCTCTTCCATGAGGACGAGGGGCTGACGCTCATCCTCCGCCGCGAGCGAGCGGACGGCGCGGGCCTGCCGTACTCCGGCACCTTCCGCCTGCTGACGCTGTCGGTGCACTCCAGCCTGGACGCGGTGGGCTTCATCGCCGCCGTGTCCACGCGGCTGGCCGCGCACGGCATCGGCGTGAATCCGGTGGCCGCGTACCACCACGACCACCTCTTCATCCCCGCCGCCAGGGCCCCGGAGGCCCTGGCCCTGCTGGAGTCCTTCACGCGCTGAGGTCAGTCCTTGTGGAGGATGGCCCCGTCACCCGCGAGCCACAGGCCCGTGGTGGAGGGCGCCCAGACCGCGCGGAAGTGGCGGCGGGTGCCCGTGCGCTCGGAGACCCACCGCGACCCGTCGCGCCGCAGCAGCGTGCCGTTGTCCCCAGCCACCCAGAGCGCCGTGGTGGAGACGCCCCACACCGCGTTCAGGTTGGCCGAGGTGCCGGCGTCCACGGGTGCCCAGGCGGTGCCGTTGAAGTGCAGCAGCGTGCCGGCGGCGCCCGCGGCCCAGATGTCCGTGGGCCCGCTGCCCCAGACGCTGAGCAGGTGCTGCGTCGTGCCGGACGTCATGGGGCTCCAGGCACTGCCATTCCACAGGTGGATGTTGCCCCCGTCGCCCACGGCCACCGCCAGCCCGGGGCCCTGCACCCAGACGTCATTCAGCGTCACCGTGGCCCCCGTGGGGACCTCCGTCCAACCGGTGCCGTCCCGCCGTGCCGCCACGCCCGCCGCGCCCACCACCCAGACGTCCGTCTCCGAGGAGCCGTGCACGGCCCTCAGCCCCTTGTCGTCCACCACGCGCTCCTCGACGAGCGCCGTGCCGTTCCACCGGACGATGCGCCCCTCGAAGCTGCTGGAGCTGGCCAGCCACACCGACGTGGGGCTCGCCGCGTAGACGCCCTGCACGTCGTCGAAGGTGTCGAGCTGGTCGGACTTGAGCGCGGCCCAGCCGCCGCCATTCCACCGCAGCACCTTGCCGCGCAGGTCCACCACCCACACGTCAGAGGGGCCCGTGCCGTGGATATCCCGCACCGCCTGCACCTCGCGCGACGGCACCTTCGTCCACCAGGTGCTCCCGCTCCACCGCTCCACCTGCCCGTTCGCGCCGAAGAGCCACACGTCGTTGGCTGCCGCGCCCGCCATGACGCCCCGTCCGCCGATGCCCAGCCGCAGCCAGGACGCGCCATCCCAGCGATAGCGAGGCCCCTCGCCCACCGCGAGCAGCACCGAGGGCGAGCCCGCGTAGAGGTTGGAGAACTGGTCGGAGATGCGCAGCCGCTCCTCCAGCCCCGTCGTGGAGACGCGGTAGACGATGCCGTAGTCGTCACAGGTGAGGCACGGGTCGTCCGACGTGACGGCCCAGACGTCGTTGGGCCCCGAGCCCGTCACCTCGTACAGCGGCAGGTTCGTGTTCGTGGAGATGCTCGCGAGCGCGGCGCCGTCGTGGTGGCGCAGCGTGCCCCCGTTCCCCGCCAGCCACACGTCCGAGGGGCCACTGCCCCACACGTCATTGAAGGTATGCCCCGTGCCGGCATCCACGCGCTCGAAGCCGCTGCCCCGCTCGCGCAGCACCGTGCCGGCGGCGCCCACGGCCCACACGTCGCTCGACCCCGAGGCCCAGACGGAGGTCAGCGCCTGCGGCGTGCCCGCATCCACCGCCGTGAAGGCCGCCCCCGACGAACGCACCACGGCCCCACCGGCGCCCACGGCCCACACCTCCGTGGCGGAGACGGCATGCACGCCGCGAAGGTCCGCCGTGGTGCCGCTCGCAACGCGCGTCCACTTCGTGCCATCCCAGTGCTGGATGTGGCCGTGCTCACCCACCGCCCAGCCGTCATCGGGCGCCCGGAAGTGCGCGCCCCTCAGCGTGTTGCCATGTGGCAGCGGGTACTCCCAACACCAGCCATCCTCACTGCACAGCCGCTCCGCGGCGGGCATCGCACAGGTGGTGGCGTGGCCGCGCCCCCCACACACCTCCGGCTCCGCGCACGTACCGCAGGCCGACGTGGTGCCACCGTCGCTTCCCGCATCCTGCCCCGTGCCCGCGTCTTCGCCGGGTTCTACGTCCACGGGCTCGGCCTCGTCACAGCCCGTGAAGCCGATGGCGCCGGCCAGCAGGAGCGCGAGCGGCAGCACCCGGCTCCACGCCTTCGTGCGGAGACCACGCTCCGGGCCGCGCCGCGAAGCGGGCTCGACACCTGCTGCGAAGAAGTTGTCGCGGGACATGGGTCTCCTGGGGGACTGCGAGGGCGGAGCCGTGGCACATGCGGCGCCACGGCTTCCGGGTCGGAGCTGTATTGCAAGCAACGCTCCCCGCTGGATCCGCTGGAGCTTCGCCATGCCGCGTCATCCCGTCGGCACCCGGGTTGCAATGACGCGGCGGGGTTCGTCTATGGTCTGCGCGGGCCGGGACATCGGGGTGTGAGGGCATGGCGGTCGAAGGTGACGAGCAGGAGCTGCGCGAGGCCATCCGCAAGCTGGAGTCGACCGTGGCGTCGCTGGAGGCGCGGCTGACCCGGCTGGAGACCGCCGGTGCCAGTCCGAAAACCCCGCCGGCTCCAGTCGTGACGGGCGCCGCCGCGCCCCCGCCACCGGTCGTGCCCGCGCCGGAGCGCAGGGACCTGGAAGCGCACCTGGGCACCTACTGGCTGAGCCGGGTGGGCATCGTCGCCCTCATCATCGGCATCGCGTATCTGATTACGTACCGCTTCGGTGAGCTGGGAATGCTGGCGCGCGTGGTCGCCGGCTACGTGCTGAGCGCGGGCCTGGGCGCCTTCGGCCTCTGGCTGTCGCGGCGGCACCAGCTCTTCGGGCGCATCGTGTTCGGCGGTGGGCTGGCGCTCGCGTACTTCGTCACCTACGCGCTGCACTTCCTGCCCTCGGTGCGGGTCATCGAGAGTCAGGCGCTCGCGCTGGTGCTGCTCGCGCTGCTGGTGGTGGCCATCGTCGTCATCGCGCACCGCATGCAGTCGGAGACGGTGGCCGGCATCGCGCTCTTCCTCGGGCTGCACACGGGGATGCTCAGTGAAATCACCACCTTCACGCTGTTCTCCACCACGCTGCTGGCGTGCGGCGCCCTCTTCTTCCTGGTGCGCAACCGCTGGGTCGTCGTGCCGCTGTCCAGCCTCGTGGCGGTGTACTCGACGCACATCGTCTGGGCGCTGCGCGACGACGGCGTGGCGCCCGGAGCGCCGGACCAGGAGCGGCTGCTGCTGAGCCTGGCCTTCGTCGTCCTCTACTTCCTGCTGTTCTCCGTGGCCCTGCTGGCCCGCCCCCGCGAGCTGTCCCCGCGCGCGTGCCTCGCGTTCGCGCTGCTCAACTGGGTGGGGCTGGCGGTGCTCGGCGGGTATGAGGTGGCGCGGTGGAACGATGACCACCTCTTCGGCTTCTTCGTGGCGCTGGCGCTCGCGCAGGCGGGCTGCGCGGCGGTGGCCCACCTGAGGCACGCGCCCGGCCCCCTCTTCCACGCGTACCTCGCGCTCACCGCCATCACCCTCGGCGTGGCCATGCCCGCGGAGCACCAGGACTCGCGGCTGGTCGTCGCGTGGACGGTGACGGGCCTGGGCACCGGGCTGAGCGCGCGCGCCGCGGACTCTCCGGTGCTGCGGTGGGTGGGCGTGCTCATCCTCTTCACCGCGCTGGGCACCAGCCTGGCGCTGGGCTCCGGCCTCGTCCCGCAGCTCGCGGCGCTCTTCGCCATCTTCGTCTTCGTGGAGCGCGCCAGCCGCGCGAGCTGGCCGCGCCACACGCCGCCCGTGCCGCGCCGGGATGACACCGCCTTCCAGGTGGCCAGCGCGGCGGGCGCGGGGCTGGCGCTCGTGGGAGTGGTGGGCGAGCTGATGCCCCAGGGGCTCGTCACCCTGGGCTGGGTGGTGGCCGCCTTCGGCCTCTTCGCCCTGGGCTTCGCCGTGCGCGAGCGCTGGTACCGGCTGGCGGCCCTGGCCGTCCTCGGGCTCGCGCTGGTGCGCCTGCTGCTGGTGGACCTGGCCAACCTCCCGGCCGACCAGCGCGTCCTCACCTTCATCCTGCTCGGGGTGATGCTGCTCGTCGTCTCCTATACGTACACCCGGCTGCGCGGCCGCCAGGGCTGACGACCGCACGCCACCGGACACCGGCGGGCCGCCCACCCCACCCGGCCGGTTGTGCGCTTGACACACAACCCGCCACACGGCATTGGACGGGCCAGGAGGCCGCCATGTCGACACCGCCGCGCGACGAGCGCGAGTACTTCGAGCGCATCTACACCGCCGTCGAGCAGGTGCCCCCCGGGCAGGTGGCCACCTACGGCGACATCGCGACCATCGTCGGGGACGGCTGTGATGCCCGCATCGTGGGCCATGCCCTGGGTGCCCTCGGCGCCCGCTCGGCCACCGTGCCGTGGCAGCGGGTCATCAACCGCAACGGCGGCATCAGCACGTCGGGGTATGGCCAGCGCGAGGCGCTCGCCGCGGAGGGAGTCACCTTCGACGAGCGCGGCCACGTGCGGATGGACGCGCACCACTGGCAGGGGCCGAGCGAGCAGTGGGCGCGCGCCCATGGCTTCCAGACGCTGCCCGCGCGCCCGGGGAGCGTGCCCGACGCGCAGCTGCGTCTCTTCTGAACAGGCGCCTGCCCCCCCGCCTGCTTTGCCTCTGGGAATAGACGCGAGAGAGTCATGTCCTGGCCAACGGGTCGGAATCCAACATGCCGCTCGCGTATCTCCGCTGGGGTGTCCTCATCCTCGTGTGTCTGATCGCGCCCATCGCCTTCGCCGGAGGGACCAAGGTCCGCCGGGCGAAGCCGAAGAGCGCGAAGCTCGTGCGCCTCAAGGGTGGCGAGCTGCTCCACCGTGACGCGGCCACCGCGTTCCAGCGGATGACGGTGGAGGCCCGCGCGGATGGCTTGTCGCTGCGGGTCACCAGCGGCTACCGCTCGCGCCGGGAGCAGCGCTGGCTGTACGAGCGCTACCGCAGGGGCCTGGGCCCGCAGGCGGCGCGGCCGGGGCGATCCAACCACCAGCGGGGCCTCGCGGTGGACCTCGTCGTCGGGGACGTCACGTCGCCCACCTACGACTGGCTCGCCTCCCATGCGTGCCGCTTCGGCTTCCGGCGCACGGTGCCTTCCGAGCCGTGGCACTGGGAGTACCGCCCGCGCATCACCGTTCCGCCCCTCCCCGGGCAGGACTGCCTGGGCCGCATCGTGGCCCCGGAGCTCGTGCCTCCGCCCGTCGCGGAGACGGACCGGAGCTGAGTCCGGGGACACCCTGCTCGAACCTCGCGAAACTCCAGCAGCCGCGCCCTCCGGCGCCCTCAGAAATGCGAGGCGGCGGCGGTTTTCCAGTGGGTGCCTGACAGGGCCGGCACGGGGAGGGCTCCCGGTCCGACGAGCCCGCCCGGTATGCTGGCGGCGTGGCGCCTCCGGAAAAGCCCCAGAAGTTCGCCACCACCCGGTGGAGTCTCATCGCCGCGGCGGGCGGTGGCGCCAGCGCGCCCGATGCGCTGGCGACCCTGTGCGAGCTGTACTGGCATCCCTGCTATGCCTTCATCCGGCGCAGGGGGTACGCCGCCGACCCGGCGTATGACCTGACACAGGGCTTCTTCGTCCGGCTCCTGGAGAAGAACGACCTGGCCACCGTGGACCGCGAGCGCGGGCGCTTCCGCTCGTGGCTGCTGGCGGCGCTGAAGCACCACCTGGCCAATGACTGGCACCGCGAGCAGACCCAGAAGCGTGGCGGCGGCGCCGTGCACCTCTCCATCGACGGCGCCGAGGCGGAGAGCGAGTACGGCCGGTTCGAGCCGTCGCACGACGTGACGCCCGAGAAGCTGTTCGAGCGGCGCTGGGCGCTCGCCCTGCTGGAGCGCGCCCTGGAGACGCTGCGCGCCGAGTATGCCCGGCTGGGCAAGGCGGACCTGTTCGAGCAGCTCGGCGGGAGCCTCACCGGGGACAGGGACGTGGCCTCGTACCAGGCCATCGCCACGGAGCTGGGCATGACGGAGAGCAACGTGAAGGTCTCCGCCCACCGGCTGCGCAACCGCTACCGCGCGCTCATCCAGGAGGAGATTGCGCGCACCGTCGAGCGCGAGGACGACGTGGACGACGAGCTGCGCCACCTGCTCGCCGCCCTGGAGTGACGCGGGCACCATGGCCAACGCGGATACACCGGGCGCCACGTGCGCGACATGTGGAGCGCTCCTGTCGGGCGGGGTGCTGGGCGGCGCGTGCCCCCGGTGCCTGCTGTCCGGTGCGCTGGGCGGCGCGTGCCCCCCGCGGAGCCACTCGCTGAACGCGCTGCTGCCCCCGGCCGCGTCGAAGCTGCCGGTGCGCTTCGGCGAGTACGAGCTGCTGGAGCGCATCGCCCGGGGCGGCATGGGGGTCGTCTACAAGGCCCGCCACCTGCGGCTCCAGCGCGTGGTGGCGCTGAAGATGATTGTCGACGGTGAGCTGGCCAGCGAGCTGGAGGTCCACCGCTTCCACGCCGAGGCCGAGGCCGCCGCGCTGCTGGACCACCCGAACATCGTCCCCATCTACGAGGTGGGCGAGCACGAGGGCCACCACTACTTCACCATGCGGCTCATGGAGGGCGGCAGCCTCGCCGACCACATGGCGCGGCTGCGGAGCACGCCTCGCGAGGCCGCGGCGCTGATGGCGGCGGTGGCCCGCGCCGTCCACCATGGCCACCAGCGCGGCATCCTCCACCGCGACCTGAAGCCGCCCAACATCCTGCTCGACACGGAGGGCCGCCCCCACGTCAGCGACTTCGGCGTGGCGAAGCGCATCGAGAAGGACGGCCTCACCCAGACGGGCACGGTGGTGGGCACGCCCGCGTACATGGCGCCGGAGCAGGCCGCCGGCCACGTGCGCGGCCTCACCGTCTCCGCGGACGTCTACAGCCTGGGCGCCGTCCTCTACGAGCTGCTCTCCGGACGGCCGCCCTTCGAGGGAGACACGGCGGCGCACGTCCTCCAGCAGGTGCTGGAGGCGGAGCCCGTGGCCCTGCGCACCGTGGCGCCGGGCGTGGACCCGGACCTGGAGACGCTCTGTCACAAGTGCCTGGAGAAGCAGCCGGCGCGGCGCTACGCCTCCGCCGAGGAGCTGGCGCGCGAGCTGGAGCGCTATGCGCGCGGAGAGTCCATCCTCGCGCGGCGCCTGGGCCGGGCCGCGCGCACGTGGCGCTGGTTCCGACGGCATCCGCTGCTCGCGGGGACGCTCGCGGTAGTGGCGTGGCTGCTCGTCACCATGGCGGCGGGCGCACTCCATGTCGCGCTCGGGCAGCTCCAGGCGCGGCGCGCGGAGGTGCTGGCAGCCAACACCCATGCCGCGCTGACGGCGGCGGGGGCGGTGCTCTACCAGCTCGACACGTACCGCGCCGCCGTGGGCTGGGCGGCCCGCGACGCGGCGGTCATCGACGGGCTCCACCGGAACGACACCGAGGCGCTGCACCAGTACCTCCAGCGCGTGGACACCGATGCCACGCAGCACCACGGCCTGCGCCTGCGTGACGGCGGCTCGCCCTTCTCCGTGTGGCTGGTGCTGGACAGGGAGGGCGTCGTCCGGGGGCGCTGGCCGCGCTCGGACGAGCACGTGCTGGGGCAGAGCCATGCGTGGCGCGACTACTTCCAGGGCGCGGTGGGCCTCGCCCGCAAGGGCAGCAGCGCGGCCTACGTGTCACGCGCCTTCCAGTCGGTCGTCAACGGCCAGCACCTGTACGCCGTCTCGGCGCCCGTCTACGACGGCGAGCACGCATGGGTCGGCGTGCTGGTGGCCATGTCCACCACCGGGCCGACGTTGGGGCGGCTGCAGCTGGATGCGCCCGGTGAGGAGGGCGCGCGGGTGGTGCTGGTGGCCCCGGCGGATGCGCCGCGAGGCGGCACCACGGCCTTCCAGCAGAGCGAGTTCATGGTGGTGGTCCACCCGGACCTCCGGCCCGGAGCGACGCGCGTGCTCGACGCCGGGACGAAGGCGCACGTCCGGCAGGTGCTCCACCGCGCGCCACGGCCGGGGCCGGAGCACCCGCAGTTCCCCCAGCGCGAGCAGGTGGTGAGCAGCGAGGCCCATACCGACCCGCTGCGCCCGGACGAGGGCCCCTGGCTCGCGGCCTTCGCCCCCGTGGGCAGCACGGACTACGTCGCCATCGTCCAGACGCGCGATGCGGCCGTCTTCGCGCCGACCCGGACGCTGCTCGGCCAGCTGGCCCTGTGGAGCGGGCTCCCTGCCCTGGCGGGCGGCGGCCTGATTGTCCTCTTCCTCTGGCTCCTCCAGAGACGGGCACGCGCCCGCCATTGAGCTGTCACCTCGATGTCACCGGACGCGGCGTAACCCCGGTCCGGCCTTTCTTCATGCAGGGGCGAAGGCGAACCACCCTGGAGGAAGCCACGATGAACCCACTCGACTGGTCGGGCCCCGAGTTCCTGATGCTGTCCTTCCTGCTGATGCCGGCGACCCTCGCGCTGGCCGCCCTGCTGCGGTGGTGGATGCGAGTGCCGGGCGAGACTCCCGGGCAGGAGCGCCCCAGGCGGTCCCCGGGGCCCTACGAGGCCGCCGCGCTCCGCGGCAGGCAGGCCGTGGTCGACGCGGCCCTCGCGTCGCTCGCGCACCAGGGCCTCATCCGGATGCAGGTGGACCAGCTCGTCGCGGTCGACAAGGTGCCCTTCAACGCTCCGCTCATCGAGCGCATCGTCCATGGCGCGGTCGCCGAGGGCGTGGTCCGCAGCGAGGCGCTGGTGGAGCGGGCGGAGCCCGCCATCCAGCAGCTTCGCCGCTCACTGCTGGAGCGCGGCTGGCTGGTGGATGACGCCTGGAGCCTGAGGATCATCTGGCTTCCGATGCTCCCCTTCCTGTCCGTGCTCCTGATGTGCGTCGCGAAGCTGGCGGTGGGCCTGGAGCGGGACAAGCCGGTGGGCTTCCTCATCCTCCTCTGCATCTTCGGCATTGTCGCCTTCGTCATGGGCCTCAAGGCCCCGTGGCGCAGCCGCCGGGGCGACGCGGCGCTCCACCAGCTTCTCCTGGAGCAGGAGCCGCTCAAGCAGACGGCCCGGAGCGCGACGTCCGCCTCCTCGCTGAGCACCGGGGACACCGCCCTCGCGGTGGGGCTCTTCGGCATGAGCGCGGTGGGCTACTCCGAGTTCGCGCTGATGCGAAACCACCTGCAGGCCTCCGGCTACAGCAGCTCCTCGGGCTCCTCGATGGACGGAAGCAGCGGTGGGGACAGCGGGGGCGACAGCGGGGGTGACAGCGGAGGCGGCGATGGGGGCGGCGGTGGTGGCTGCGGCGGCTGCGGCGGCGGAGGAGGAGACTGAGGATGGGGACGCTCGGCGGCGTGGGCATCGGCTGGAGGCGGGAGCTGGCGCTGTTCATCGACCGGGCCCGGGACCTCGGGTTCGTGGAGGTGCTGGCCGAGCACCTGCCCTCCTCCGGCCGCCTGCCCGTCTCCCTGGAGCGACTGCGCGAGCGGGGCGTGCCCCTGGTGCTGCACGGCGTCTCGCTGGGCCTGGGCAGCGCGGCGCCTCCGGACCCGAAGCGGCTGGAGCGCCTGGCCCGGCAGGCGGAGGCGCTGGGCGCGGTGTGCGTGAGCGAGCACCTGGCCTTCGTGCGCGCGGGGGGCGTGGAGTCCGGCCACCTGCTGCCGGTGGCGCGGACGGAGGAGGCGCTGGAGGTGCTGGCGGAGAACATCCGGCTGGCGGAGGCCGCGCTCCCGGTGCCGCTCGCGCTGGAGAACGTGGCCTCCCTCTTCGAGTGGCCCGGCGCGGACTTCTCCGAGGCGGAGCTGCTGGCGGGCGTGCTGGCGCGCACCGGGGCGTCGCTGCTGCTGGACGTGGCCAACCTGCACGCGCAGGCGCTCAACCACGGCACGGACGCGGCGGCGGTGCTGGCGAGCGTGCCTCGCGAGCGGCTGGCCTACGTCCACGTGGCCGGGGGGGTGCGGCGAGGCAGCCTGTACCACGACACCCACGCGCACCCACTCCCGGCGGAGCCGCTGAAGCTGCTGGAGTTCCTGGTGCGGAGGCTGGGGCCGGTGCCAGTCATGCTGGAGCGCGATGACCGCTTTCCGCCTCCGGAGGAGCTCGCCTCGGAGCTGGAGGCCATCCGCGCCGCGCTCCAGCAGGGGACGTCATGGACGGCGACGGAGACACGGGCATGAGCGCACGGGAGCGACTGGCCCGGGCGCAGGAGGCCCTGGCCCTCGCGCTGGGAACGGGCGCGCCGGTACCTCCGGGCTTCGACGTCGAGCGGGTGCGGGCAGCGGCCCGGGCGCTGGTGGACAAGCGCCGCAGGTGGGTGGAGCGCGCCTGGCCCGTGCTGACGGTGGCGCTCGGCGCGGACTTCGTTCCGAGGTTCGAGTCCTGGGCGGAGCGGCACCCGATGACGGTGGAGCCCAACGCCCTGGCGGACGGCCGCCGCTTCGCCGAGACGCTGCGTGCGGCAGGTCCGCTCCCGGACCCACTCCTGGTTGCGTTGCAAGACTTTGACCTGCGGTGGCGGCTCACGGAGGACGGAGAGGTCCTGCCCCGGAGGGGGCCCCGGCTGTCCCTGAGGCGACTGGGGACGTCGGGGCGATTTCGACTGGCGGTGAAGCCATTCCGCGCCCGTGTCTACGTATGGTAATTCGTGTGCACCGCGCGCGCCGCGTCCCCTGGAAATTCAATGACTCACATCCGCTCTGCCCTGCTGCCCCTGCTGTTCCTCTCGCTCGCGGCCTGTGGCGATCCCCGCGACGACTTCACCGGCAGGTTCGGGTACACGGGGACGTGGACCTACCACTTCCTCGATGCCAACATCGAGCAGGACGCGGCAGGCGAGCTGGTGGTCACCGCCGACGCCTCTGAATCCAAGCGTGTCGACATGAGCTTCAGCTGCGGGCTGAGCGCGGACCTGGCGGATGACGCCCTGTCCATCATCCGGAAGTCCTGCCCCTTCGAGACGGGCGACGACTGTGTCTCCGCCAAGGCCAACTTCGCGCGGGGCACGGTCTACGTCGACGAGGACGAGCTGACGCTCGCCGCCTCCGGAATCATCGAGTTCCGCTGCGGCGCCAATGGCATCAATGGCAACCTCCCCTTCGGTCTGGAGCTCAAGGGCATCCGGGGTGCGCGCCCTCCCAGCCAGCCGGGGCAGGCGGGCCTGGACGAGGTGCTGCGCCAGTGGAAGGCCCAGGGGTCACCCGAGCCGCGCTGACTCCACCCACCCGGGTCATCCCGGGAAGCGTCCTGCGGGGCATGATTTCCCCCGGGCATCTCGACTAGGGTGTGCCCCTCTTCTTCGTTTCGTGGTGAGGGGGGTTCATGCTCGTCGTGCCATCCACCCTGGATGCCGTCACCGTCCATGCCCAGGGCGCGCTCTGTACCCGCGTGGCCACCGTGCTGGCGGAGGGCGGCCGCCTTCCGACGCAGGTGCGCATCAACGGCCTGCCGCTGTCGCTGCGCCCGGGCTCCCTGCGGGCGTCCGTCGTGCAGGGCCCGTCCGGCCTCACGGTGCGCGACATCCGTCCCACCTTCGACGTGCAGCTGCCCCCCGAGGTGGACGTTCCCGCCGAGCACCGCGCGGTGGAGGAGGCCCGGGCCCGGCTCGCGAAGGTGTCGGTCGCGCTCGATGCCGTCAACCGCGAGCTTCGCATCCTGACGAAGCTCGCGCCCACCTTCCCGCCCCGGAAGAAGGACGAGTTCCAGCCCCGCGACGCACCGCTGGCGGCGATGCTGTCGCTGGCGTCCCTGGCGGACTCGGAGCTGGCGGCCTTCCAGGCGCGCCGGCTGGACCTGGAGCGCCAGCAGCGCGACGTGGAGGCGGAGCTGCGGATGCGCCTGCAGCGCCTGCAGGAGGCCTCCTCGTCCGTGCGAGGCCAGCGGGCCCGCGTGTATCGGGCCGCCGTCCTCACGCTGTCGGGCCACCTGCCGGCGGAGCATGCCGCGAAGCTCGCGCTCGAGTATGCGGTGCCAGGGGCGCGCTGGGTGCCCACGTATGACCTGCGCCTGCCTCGCACGCTCGAAGAGGGGACCCTGCGCATGCGGGCCTCCGTCCTCCAGCGCACCGGCGAGGACTGGACGGGGGTGAAGCTGTCCGTGTCCACCGCGGACCTCGAGCGGCGCGCGGAGGTCCCCGAGCTGAAGGCGCTGCGCATCGGCCGCCGCCAGCCCGCCCCGGCGCGCTCCGGCTGGCGCGAGCCCCCTCCCGGGCTCGACGAGCTGTTCGCCGGCTACGACGCCACGCGCCCGCCTGCGGGTGCGGAGCAGGCTCCAAGCCCCGAAGGTGCCAGCAGCTCCGAGCTCGACGCGGCGCCCGTCGAGAAGGCCATGGCCGCGCCGCAGAAGGAGCTGCGGCGGCCGGAGCCCCCGCCCATGATGGAGCGGAGCCGCCCCTCCCGGGATGACCTGATGACGACCACGGGCTCGTTCGCGCCCATCCCGCGGCCGATGAGCGCTCCGGCCCCCTCGGCGCCACCGCCCAAGGTGATGTCCCGCCCGCGCGGCGGGATGGCCCCCCGCGAAGAGGCGCCCAAGATGAAGCGCATGGGGTCGGCGCCCTCCCGGGTGATGGAGGATGCCGACGAGGAGGTCCTCATGGAGGAGCCCTCCGAAGCGGAAGAGAGCTTTGGCGGTGCGCCCCCGGGCGCGGGGGGACGCGGCGGCGCCCCGGAGGACCAGGCGGGCGCCATGCCGCTCGAGCCGTCGGATGCGCTACTCGACTATGACCGCCTGGAGCTGGCACCGGCGGACTCCGGCAGCCGGGGCCGGCTGCGCCCCCGCCCCACCTACGTCACCCGGGAGCTGCTGGCCCTGGCGGCGGTGCACGTGCACATCGACATCACCACGCTCATCGCCGTGAGCGAGACGGAGGTGGCCACCGTGTGGCAGGCCCCCCCGCCCGCGTGGTCCGTGCCGCCCCGGCAGTCCTCGCCGCACTTCGACGCGCGCTTCGACGTGGAGGCTCGCGCGGAAGTGCCTTCGGACGGGGCGTGGCACACGGTGCCGGTGCTGTCGGTGCCCGTGGGCCTGTCCGCCGAGTACGTCTGCGTGCCTTCGGTGGAGGCGCGCGCCTTCCGCACGGTGCGGGTGGAGAACCGGACGCCGTACCCGCTGCTGGCCGGGCCGGTGGACGTCACGCTGGGCGACGAGTTCCTGATGACGTCTCCCCTTCCCACCATGGCGCCCGGGGCGACGCAGCGCCTGGGCCTGGGCGTGGAGGAGTCCATCAAGGTCGCGCGCAACACGCGCTTCGACGAGGCCACCGGCGGCATCTTCGGCGGCGCGACGATGCTGACGCACCACGTGTCGGTGGAGCTGGCCAACCGGCTGGCCAACCGCGTCCTGGTGGAGGTGTGCGAGCGCGTCCCCGCGGTGCCGGCCGGCTCGGAGAAGGACATCAAGGTGGAGGAGACGGAGGTGGCGCCCTTCTGGCAGAAGCGCACGCCGCTGCCCGGTGAGACCCAGGTGGAGGGTGAGCGCGCGTGGCGCGTGGTGCTCCAGCCCGGCGAGGCGCAGACGCTGAAGGCGACGTGGACCGTGAGAATCCCCGCGAGCAAGATGCTCGGGGGCGGAAACCGGAGGACATGATGGGTTCCCCCCTTTTGCTGCCCGTGGTCAAGGTCACCCTCCTCGAGGACCGGGCGCTCGTGGAGCGGCGCGGCGAGGTGCCCCTGGTGGCCGGCGCCCAGCGCCTGGTCGTCGAGGGGCTGTCTCCGCTCGTCGTGGACCGCTCCCTCCAGGCGAAGCTCGCGGGAGGCACGGTGTCGCAGGCGCGCATCCGCCGCGCGGTGAAGCCCTACCGGCCGGAGGCGCTGCGAGAGCACCGCACGGAGCTGGGCCGGCGCGTGGCGGAGCTGGAGCAGGAGCTGCGCCGTGCCGAGGCGGAGGAGGAGCGGCGCGGCCACCGGTACGTCCTGCTCACCACCGCGCACGGGGACGTGTACCGCGCCATCTCCGAGGACGCGGGGACGGGACAGAGCCGTCCGGAGCTCTGGCGCGAGCAGCTGGCCACGGTGCGCCGCGAGATGGACGCGGCGGAGGCCGCGACGCACGAGGCGAACCGCGAGGTGCAGCGCGTCAGGGACCGGCTCCAGGAGGCGCGCGGCGCGCTGGCGGGCACCGAGGCGCCGGAGTCGAAGCTCGACGTGCATGCGGAGCTGGAGCTGGGCCACCCCGCCGGCGGCTCGGCGATGCTGTCCATCACCTACCTCGTCCCCTGCGCCGCGTGGCGCCCGGCCTACCGCGCCACGCTGGAGCGCGGCGAGAAGGGCGAGGCGGTGACGCTGGAGTGCGAGGCCGTGGTGTGGCAGCGCACCGAGGAGGAATGGAAGGACGCGGAGCTGGCCTTCTCCACGGCGCGTCCCACGCTGGGTGCCACCCCGCCGCGGCTGGTGGAGGACTGGCTGTGGCTGCGCGACAAGACGGAGCGCGAGAAGCAGGTGGTGGAGGTGGCCATGCGCGAGGAGGTCATCCAGACCACCGGCGAGGGCGGCGTGGCGAAGCGCGACGACGGCCTGCCGGGCATGGACGACGGCGGCGAGCCGCTGACGCTGGCCGCGCAGCACCGGGCCACCGTGCCCCCGGACGGGGAGCCGCACCGCGTGCCGCTGTTCCGCTTCACCGCGCCCGCGGCGTCCGAGTTCCTGGCGTGCCCGGAGCTGTCGCCGCTGGTGCACCGGGTGGCGCGCTTCGACAACACGGGCCCGTCGGTGCTGCTGGCGGGCCCGGTGGACCTGGTGCGCTCCAGCGGCTACGTGGGCCGCGCGCAGCTGCGCTTCACCGGCCGGAGCGAGCGGGTGCGACTGGGCTTCGGCAGCGAGGACTCGCTGCGTGTCGCCCGCAGGGCGGAAGAGGAGATGGAGACGAGCCGCCTCACCGGGCGCCGGGTGCGCACGCACCGGGTGAAGCTGTTCCTCTCCAACATGGGCTCGCGGCCCGAGGCCGTGGCCCTGGAGGAGCGCATCCCCGTCTCCGAGGTGGAGTCCGTGGAGGTGCTGCTGCTGAAGGAAGGCACCAAGCCCTCGCCGGCCCGCGTGAGCGACGACGGCATCGTCCGGTTCGAGCTGGCGGCCCCTCCCCGCTCCCAGCAGGAGCTGTCGCTGGCCTACACCGTGTCGAGCGGCTCGAAGGTGGCCGGCCTCTGACAGGGGCACCATCCTTCCACCGCGCAACAGCTGTTTGGGACGGCCCCTTCCACCGTGGTAGGGGCCGTGGCTATTCCCTCCCGAGGAGGAACCCCCATGAGACTCACCCCCGCGCTGTGCTCCGTCGGGCTGCTGGTGTCGCTCGGCCTGTCCTCACCCGCCCTGGCGGAGGGTCTGCCCGGAGAGCAGACCGAGCGCCGCCCTCCGCAGCTCTCGGTGGAGGTGGGGGGCTCCGTGACGCGGATGAACCACGCGAGCACGCAGATTCCCTCCTTCCGTCAGGAGTTCAAGCCGGTGGAGTCGCGGGCCAGCGCGCCGCGGCTGTCGGGCGGGCTGCACTTCAACATCCTCCGGGGCTCCAACCGGGATGACCTGTGGTGGACCAATGGCGTGGACTGGTACTTCGCCAACGACGTCCAGGTCCTCTCGTTCCGCCCGGGCCTGGAGAAGCGCTTCCCGCTGTCGCAGCGGCTGACGCTGGGCGTGGCCGCCTTCGGGGCCGCGTCCGAGGTCTCCCTGCCCACCGGGGTCATCTCGCAGAACCTGCCCGACGACCCGAACAACGGCCCGCAGCTGGGGACTGACTACTTCCAGGCCCGGGACAAGCGCTGGATTTTCGGTGCGGGGGGCGTGGCCTCGCTGCAGGTCGGCTTCGGCCGCTTCGTCTACACGCGGCTTCAGGCGGGCTACACGCAGTACTTCCGCCAGGCGAAGGGCTTCGTGGTGACCACCAGCGACAGCTTCTCCATCTCCCTCAGCGGCCCCTTCGCGGGCGCCCTGGTGGGCGTCAGCCTCTGAGTCACGAGGCGGAGCGCACCAGGTCCCGCACGCCCCGGGCCGCCAGCGCCGAGGGGACGAGCCAGAAGAGGGAGTCCCGCATGAAGCGGCCGACGGGGCTCTCGAGCTGCGCCAGCCGTCCCAGCGACCAGGAGCGGGCGACGATGGCATTGGCCCGCTCTCGCCGGCGCGCCTCGTAGGCGGCCAGGGCCTCCTCCACGGCGCCGCCCCGGGCAAGGCACTCGGCCAGCACCACGGCGTCCTCGATGGCCTGACAGCCGCCCTGCCCCAGGTTGGGCGTCATGGGGTGGGCGGCGTCGCCCAGCAGCGTCACCCGGCCCCGGCTCCAGCGGTCCATGGGAGGCCGGTCATGGATGTCCGTCCGGACGATGGCGTCGTCGGGCGTGGCGGCGAGCAGGTCCGCGATGGGGGCGTGCCAGCCTCCGAAGACGTCGCGCAGCCGGGCCCGCGCCTCGCCGGGCGCATCCTGTCCGCCAGCCGGCGCGTTGAGCGTGGCGTACCAGTACACCTGCCCCGAGCCGATGGGCACGACGCCGAAGCGCGCGCCACGGCCCCACGTCTCGGAGACGTGGCCCGGCCGCGCGCCAGGCACTTCGGGGGAGACGCCACGCCAACTGGTGTAGCCGGAGTAGCGCAGGGGCGCGTCACCGAGCAGCCCGCTCCGCACCGCCGAGCGCAGCCCGTCCGCGCCGACCAGCACGTCGCCCTTCACGAAGCTGCCGTCCGACAGCGTCACGGTGATGCCCTGGCCGTCGTCGGTGAAGCCCGCCACCGCGCGCCCGAGCCGGACATGCTCCGGCCCGGCATGCTCCAGCAGCACGGCCTGGAGCCGCGCCCGGTGGATGCAGGTCATGGGGACGCCCAGCTCCTGCTGGAGCCGCTGGACGGGCAGCCGGGTGATGGCCGCCCCCGAGGGCCGCAGAATCGCGCTGTCGGTGGGGCTGGCGCCTGCCGCGGCCACCGCGTCCGCCAGGCCGATGCGGCGCAGGGCCACGGCGGCGTTCATCTGGACGATGATGCCGGCGCCCACCCACCGCAGCGCGTCCGCGCGCTCGAAGACGGTGGCGGAGAGGCCCGCGCGGCGGAGCGCGCAGGCCAGGGTGAGGCCGCCGATGCCTGCACCGGCGATGAGGACATGTCTGGGGGGCTGGGAGGTCACCAGCCGTTGTTGTACCAGGAGTGCCGCATCGTGTTGTCCGTTCCGCGGTAGAAGATGTCGAGCCGGCCGGGACCCCAGCTCTCGACGTCCGGCGCGGAGGTCAGCTCACCGCCGAGCCACTGCCAGCCGGTCCAGGCAGAGCCAGTCCAGCTGTTCATCCACAGGCTGTTGTCCATGCCTCGCCCGAACACGTCGAGCAGGCCCGGCCCCCGGGAGGCCACCGCCGGCGCCGAGGAGAACGCGCCGCCCAGCGAGTGCCAGCCAGTCCACGACGTGCCCGTCCAGGCCTGGTGGAGCATGGAGTTGTCCGTGCCACGCGCGAACACGTCGATGCGGTTGGGCCCCCAGCTCACCGCCGCCGGGTCCGAGGTGATCTGCCCCGCGAGCGCGCCCCATCCAATCCACGCCGAGCCATTCCAGGCCTTGTGCCAGAGCTGGTTGTCCTGGCCCCGGCCGAACACGTCCAGCCGGTTCGCGCCCCACGAGGCCACCGCCGGGCCGGACGTGAAGCCACCGCCCAGCGAGTACCAGCCGGTCCACGACGTGCCCGTCCACACCTGCTGGAGCATGGAGTTGTCCGTGCCACGCGCGAACACGTCGATGCGGTTGGGGCCCCAGCTCACCGCCGCCGGGTCCGAGGTGATCTGCCCGGCGAGCGCACCCCATCCAATCCACGACGAGCCATTCCAGGCCATGTGCCAGAGCTGGTTGTCCTGGCCCCGGCCGAACACGTCCAGCCGGTTCGCGCCCCACGAAGCCACCGCCGGGCCGGACGTGAAGCCACCGCCGAGCGACTCCCAGGGGATGCCGTAGGTGGCCAGCGCGCCCTGGACGTCCGTGGCGCTGAGGTTGCCGTCCCCGTTCCACTGCGGATTGCAGTAGTTCATCACCGAGCTCAAGTCCCACGGCCCGATGAGCCAGTCACCCGAGGAGCCCTGCGCCGGCTCGGTACAGGTGGACGGCCGGTCCGGCCGGTTCTGCTCGTGGGCGTAGCCCATGGCATGGCCGAACTCGTGCACCGCGATGGCGTCGATGCAGTACTGGAGCTGGGTGCGGCACGACGGGCTCCAGTTGTTGAACGTGAAGTTCAGCACCATGCCCTGGGCCATGCCGTTGAGCAGGGTGCCCAGCCCCTTCACGTGGGGCCCGGTGTCGCTGATGTTGATGCGGATGCCCGTGGACGAGGCCGGGCACGTTCCCCAGCCCGTGAAGCGCACGCCCGAGCGCGCCTCCCAGGTGCGCGCCACCGCGTTGCGCACCCACTGCCGCTGCGTGGCGTCCCCCGCCCCGGGGTTCTCCCAACACACCGGCACGCTCATCGGCCGCCACAGCCGCGACGAGGCGACGTAGAGGTCGGAGGCCGTGTGCCTCATGCCGTCATCCGGCGTAGAGGTCAGCTCGACCGGTGCGGAAGAGTCCTCCTCGACGCCGCAACCCAGCAGCGAGCCGAACCCGACTCCAAGCGCAGCGAGCAGCACCCCACCCGAGCGACGTGAGCTTCCAGTGGACATGTCTTTCTACCTTCCGCGTACAAGAGACGAGGCCTTCATGACCCCGCCTCTTCCCGAACGCGGTGCTGCGCGGTTCTTCGCGGCGAAAGGCTTTGACCTGTCCTTGACCGTCTCTACCGTCCCGCGCCCTCAGCGCTGGACGACGGCCGTGTAGTTCCCGTAGCGCGTCTGGATTTCGGAGACGTACTTCACCGGCTCGGAGCCCCGGCAGTACCCGTGGCGCGCGCGGCGGTGGTACTTCGGTTTCTCCAGCAACAGCATGGCCTTCTCCACGTTGCCGAACCACCGGTTCGGGTCCCACCCCTGCTCCGCCGCCAGCCGGCGGGCATCCAGCACGTGGCCCAGGCCCGCGTTGTACGCGGCGAGCGCGAAGCGCAGGCGCTGCTTGAAGGGAATCTCCGGGGCAATCCGGCCGATGAGCTGGTGCATGTACTTCACGCCCGCGTGGATGCCCTCCTCGGGGTCCTCCAGCTTGCGGAAGCCCAGCTCCTTGCCCGTGGCGGGCATCACCTGGAAGAGGCCCTGCGCGCCCACCCAGCTGCGCGCCTTCGGGTCGAAGCGGCTCTCCTGGAACATCTGCGCCACCATCAGCCGCCAGTCCAGGCCGTAGCGCGCCGAGTACGACTGCACCAGCGGGTCATACGGAGAGATGGAGCCGGCCAGCGTCTCCACCGTGATGGGGGCCAGCTCCCGGCGGCCCTCGAAGTAGCGGCGGCGGGCCAGGTTGTAGTCGGTGCCGCGGTAGGTCTTCTGCACGAAGCCGTCGAGGAACGCGCGCAGCTTGGGGTTCTCCTGGCGCACGGCGAAGGCGATGCCGTGGTGGCCGTCCTTGCCCGCGGGCTCGCCCTGGCCGGGCACGGTGAGGGCCGCCTCCACGTCCTCGCGGTACACGCGCTCTGCGGCGAGGATGTGGCTGTCCGTGACGGTGTATGGAATCTCCCCGCGCGCCACGCGGTCGATGAGCGTCTCGGTGTCCATGTCCTCCGGCTCCTCCACGAGCGTGAAGCCATGCTTCGCGGCCAGCGCGCTCAGCGGGGCGAAGTGGCTGGAGGACTTGCGCAGGTGGACGGCCTTGCCCTTCAGCTCCTCCAGGGACGCCGGCTTCGGCGCTCCGGCGCGCTGCACCAGGACCTCGTCCACGTAGAGATAGGGCTTGCTGAAGGCCACCTGCTTCGCGCGCTCGCCGGTGACGGTGAGCGCGGCGGCGATGACGTCTCCGCGGCCTTCCTTCAGCCATGGAATCAGCTGGTCATACGTGGGCGGCACCACCACCTCCAGCCGCACCTTGAGCGCGGCGGCGGCGAGCTTCGCCATCTGGTAGTCGAAGCCGGCCTGCTCGCCCCGGTGGAGGAAGTAGGTGACGGGGCTGTTGCGGGTGAGCACGCGCAGCACGCCCCGCTTGCGGATGCCGTCCAGGTCCACGGTGACCAGCCGGTCCCGGTGCTCGGTGAGCGCGCGCTCCACGAGGAAGGCATCCAGCGCGGCGCGCAGCGCGGGGTTGTCCAGGCGCACGGCCCACGCGAGCTGGCGGCCCTCGGCGATGGGGAACAGCCCCTCCACGTCGGGGTTGTACGTCTCGATGGCCGCGAGCACGTGGCTGTCCACCACCGTCAGCGGCAGCTCCCCGCGAGACACCTTCCACGCGAGCTCCTCCGGGTCGCTCGTCTCCGGCGCCGGCTCGATGACGAGGCCGGTCGCCTTGTCCTTCGCCAGGGCCCGCAGGGACTGAGCGAAGGTGGAGCTGGCGCGCACGTGCACGGCCCGGTCCTTCAGGTCCTCCACCTTGCGCGGCAGGTTCTGGACGCCGCGCCTGCCCACCACGACTTCGCTCACCCGAGCCAGCGGGCGGGTGAAGGCAAGCTCCTTCGCGCGCTCGGGCGTCACCGTCAGGTCGGCGGCGATGATGTCCCCGCGCCCCTCGCGCAGCAGGGGGATGAGCTTGTCGAAGCTGTCGACGGCGAGGAACTCCACCACCATCCCGTGCTTCTCCGCGAAGCGCTCCAGCGACTCCCGGTCCTGCGCCTTGGGCATGCCCTGGCGCGGAAGGGCGTCCTCCTCCGTGCCCTCGACGAGGACGCGCAGCACGCCGCGCTTGCGCAACGCCGCGAGGTCTCCGGTGAAGGGAGGCTCGGGAGGCTTCACGGGCTCGGCGGCCGCCGTGGCGGTGGCGTCGGCCGGAGGCAGCACCTCCTCGGGGAACGGCGGGTCCTCCGCCTCCACGGCCACGGGCGCGGGCGGCGGCGGTGGTGGCGCCACGGGCTCCTGCTTGCAGGCAGTGGCGGTCAAAAGCAGCGCGGCGGCGAGCAGCCACCTCGAGGACGACAGGCTCCAGCTGGACGAAAGCACCACGATGATTCCCCCTCCGACTCCCTCCATGTCTACTCCATCTCCCCTGGCGGATTCACCCTCACCCGGAGTACGGGGCTCCCCATGAAGACCAAGGCCGCGCCACCGATTGCCCTGCTCCAGGGGCGCAAGACGCTCCCGCTCATCGAGGCGTACTTCGAGCTCAACCACCTCAAGCAGCTCTTCCGGCAGGGCTGGCTCCGGGTGGGAATTACCCCGGAGCGGTGCGAGAGCGTGGCGGAGCACTCGTTCTTCGTCGCGCTGCTGGGCCTGTTCGTCGCGGAGAGCCTCTTCCCCGAAGCGGATGCGTCGAAGGTGGTCCGCATCGCGCTGCTGCACGACCTGGGCGAGGCGTACGCGGGCGACATCACCCCGCATGACGGCGTGGACCGCGAGGCCAAGCACGCGCTGGAGCGCCGCGCGGTGGAGACCATCCTCGGCAAGCTGCCCCGGGGCGCGGAGTACCTGGCGATGTGGGACGAGTACGAGCACGGCGCCTCATTCGAAGCGCGGCTGGTGCGGCAGCTGGACCGGCTGGAGATGGGCCTGCAGGCGTGTGTCTACGAGCACCAGGGCCTGGGAGACCTGTCCCAGTTCTTCGCCTCGGTGGAGAAGGCGCTGGAGGCCCCGGAGCTGCGCGCCGTGCTCGCGGAGCTGGAGGCGCTGCGCCCGGGGTGAGCGGCGAGCGGCTTCAGCCGAACCAGCGGCCGGAGGTCGGAGCGAAGACGTGGACGCGCTCGTGGAGTGCCGCCGGGAGGCGCTCGCGAACCCGGGCGCGCACCTCCTCCGGGGCGAAGGCCTGGCTGAAGTGCATCAGCACCAGGGCCTCGTTGCGGAACTGGTCGGCGCGCGCGGCCAGCTCGTCCAGGTGCAGGTGCCACCGCTCCTGCGCGGCCTGCACGGTGTGGCGCGCGTCCACGAAGGTGGCCTCGAGGATGAGCACCCGCGAGTCGAACAGCGACGGCTCCGTCTCCAGCACGCGCGCCAGCGTGTCGGTGGCGTAGGCCAGCTCCAGCCGGTCCACCTCGTCGAACAGCGCCTTGCCTGCCTGACGGCGCCGGGCAATCTCCTGGGGCGGGAGGCCCTGGAACTCGGGCCGCAGCTTGGCGATGCGGCGGAGGAACTGGTACCCGAGCGAGGGCACCGGGTGGTGCGTACGGAAGGCGCGCACGTACAGGTCATGCCCGAGCTTGTGGACGTCTCCCGGGCGCAGCGGGACGGTGCGCACCTCCATGTTCGTGTGGTGCAGCCGGGAGAGCACGGCGAGGGCTTCCTGGACGGGCGCTTCGACTTCGGCGGGGAGGAAGACCTGGGGCGTGCCCTTGTTCATCAGGCGGCGGATGCCGAGCAGCGAGCCGAGGCCGCTGGCATGGTCCGGGTGGGCATGGCTCAGGAAGATGCGGTCCGTCCCGGCGAACGAGCGGATGGGGAGCCCCACGTCGAGCACGACCTCCAGCTCCGGCACCTGGAGCGAGGTGTACACACCACCGACGGAGATGCCGCGCACGGTATACGGCCCGGCCTGGACTTCAGTGAGCATCGGCCCGCCCTACCCCTTCCGCTCGGGCAGGCCCAGGGCCGCGCGCAGCTCGGCGGTGGTGCGCCCCGCCTGGTAGCGGCGGTGGTTCTCCGCCGTGGTGAAGGTGCGCGTCTCCATCCGGTCCACGTAGAGCGTGCCGTCCAGGTGGTCCAGCTCATGCTGGAGGATGCGCGCGTACCAGCCCTTCGCGCTCACCGTCACCGGCTTGCCGTGCTCGTCCAGCGCCTCCACGCGGACGCCGCGCGCCCGGGACACCAGCGCCGCGAAGCCATTCACGCTCAGGCAGCCCTCGTGGAACTCGGCGGGGGTCGGGTCCTCCACCACCAGCCTCGGGTTGATGAGCACGTGGAAGGCCACCGGCGCCCGCTCGCGCGCCGCGAGGTCGGCCGGAGACAGGCCCGCCTGGTACTCGGCGCGGTCCTCCACCACCACCAGCCGCAGCCCCACGCCCACCTGAGGAGCCGCCAGCCCCACACCGGGCGCGTCCCGCATCGTGTCGCGCATCAGCGCAATCAGCCGCTGCACGTCGGGACTGGAGATCTCCTCGGGAGTGAGGTCGCGCGCCTTCTGCCGCAGCACCGGCTCGCCTGCCTGGACAATCTTGAGCACCATGGCCCCACCGTAGCAGGGACACCGGCGGTGCCGGCTACGCTCCCGCGGCGCTCCGGCGCTCCACCCAGCTGCGGCCCGGACCGGTGTTCACTCCGAAGCGCTCCAGGCCCGGGAAGACGACGTCTCGCAGCGCCCGAACGAAGGTCTCCCGCTTGCGCGTGTGTGGAAGCACGCCGTGCTTCATCAACGCGGGGCTCTCCTCTTCCGGTCCCCCTGCTGCGAAGAGCCGGGGCGAGACGCTGCCCTCCAGCATCGACGGCACGTGGCCCGCCAGGAAGGCCACCGCCCCTTCCGCGTGCTCGCGCGCGAGCCAGGCCCAGCCCAGCCGGGCATGCGCCACCTCGTCGCGGAGGATGTCGCGCAGCACCGCGCGCACCCGGGGTGTTGCGTCCGGCACCAGCAGCGTCGTCAGCACGGCGGTGCTCTCCGTCTCGGTGATGCAGCAGGCGGCGACCACCTCGTAGAGCACCCGCTCGCGAAAGCCCATGCCCGGAGGCGCCACCTCCTCCACCGCGAGCGGCACGGGGGGCATGTCCACCTGGCCGTACGTCCGCGCGAGCAACTCACACATGCCCGCATGGCGCCGCTCGTCCTCCGCGGCGCGCTGGGCCAGGGAGACCAGCGCCTCGGGCGCGCCCAGCTGCGCGAGCTGCTCCGTCAGCCGGGCGAAGCGCAGCGCCGCGTCCAGCTCCACCTGCCGGCGAAACGTCCAGGCCTCGGCGACGAGCCTGCGTACCGGGTCCGCCAGCGGCTCCGAAGGGCTGTCGTTCACCACACCGGCACCCCGCCGATGCCCGGCGCTTCCTCCGTGCCGCTGTCGCTATTGCTCCATGTCCCCGGCGCGCCCGTGCGCCCGTCAGGGTCCACGACCTGGGCGGCCGTGGCCTCGTCACCGCGGGCGGTGGCGCCCCCTACGAGCACCAGGAACAACTTCCGGTAGTCCATCGAGCCCCTGAACCCTTCCGGGCGGGAGACGCCCAGCACGGCGCGAACTGCCGGGAAGGATACTCCAGGTACCTCGGGCTCGCGTCCGGGAGCCCGGGCCGGGCACGACGGTCGGAGAAGGACGCGAAGCGTCAAAGCGGGTGCCGAGGCCTCGTGGGCCCCGAGCCGGCCGAAGCGTCAGGCACCGCACGCACGCCCTCACGAAGAATGGCGAGGACTCCACGCAATGCCGCGACGCGTCCTTCGTAGGGGCGCGGGAAGCCCCACGGCGGATATGCTGTTGGGAGCGCAGGGCCGGCGCCGGACCCGTCATCCACGGGCCCCGGCGAGTCTTCAGGAAGCGTGGGAACAGTGATGCGGCGGTTTCAACGCCTCGGGTGGGCCGCCCTGGTCTCACTCGTCATCCACTCGGCGCTCCTCGTCCTGCTCTGGGACGTGGCTCCGCCCCCACGGCCGACCGCGCCGCAGTCCATGCAGGCCCCAGTCGCGGTGGAGATCGTCCACCTTCCGAGCGCCACGGTGCCGGAGGCGCCAGCACCTGCACGGAAGGAGGAGCGGCCCGCGAAGCCACCACCGCGCACAGAGCAGCCCCGCCCCCGGCCCGCTCCGGCCAGGCCTCTTCCACCGGCGCCAGAAGAGACGCCATCCGGTATCGCCGTGGCGCCCGTGCCGCCAGCCATCCCCGATGCGCAATCTCCGGATGAGGCCACGCGGCCGGAGGAGACAGCGCCCAGGGAGGCCCCGCTGGCCGAAGGTCCGCCCGCGCAGGTGACCTCTCCTCCGGCCCCACCGTCAGGCGAAGCCCCACCCCAGGTGGCCGAGGGCCCACCTGCGTCGGCAACACCCGAGCCTGCCGCCCCGACCGGGCCCGCGCCCCAGCAGGACTCCGCCGCCATGGCGCAGGGGCCTGCCGCATCCGACAGTCCTCGCGAGCGGCTGGGCGGCTTCTATCCCCTGCCCCCGTCGCTCCTCCCCGGAGGACCGCGGCCCGTGGCCCCGAAGTCCCAGAGTGGCCGCACGCTCCGCCCCGGAGACCCCGGTCCTCCCCGCGAGGTGCTCATCGCCGAGGAGCAGGGCCGCGTCTCCGGCCGGGTGGGTTCGTTCATCGAGGACAAGCAGGCCGACCTGCGCGTGGCCAACGGGCAGATCGACCCGTACTTCAGCCGCCTCCGCGAGGCCCTGGAGAAGTCGCTCGAGGACGCCCCGGTGTTCTCCGGCGCGAGCCTGCTGGACCATGCGACGAACTCCTGGGCCTCACAGGCCGGCCGGTTCGGTGCGAAGGGCAATCCCGGCACGGGGCCCGTGCCCAGGACCCCCACCGTGAGCGAGCAACTCACGAAGTTGCAGCAGCAGGTCAAGAGCCAGGGCATGGAGAAGGCGCTGGAAGCCATGCAGATGAAGGTCCAGACCGCCGAGGAGATGCAGAAGCTGGCGGGCGGCGGGGGCTCGAAGCTGGTCGTCACCCTGGAGCTGCACCAGGGGCCCGATGGCTCGCTGCGCGACGCGAAGCTCGTCTCCCTGAGCGGCAATCCGTCCTATGACGCCTACGTCCTCAACGCGGTGCCCCCGGCGCTGGCGAAGCTCCCGCCCCCGCCGGACCAGGCTCGGGGCGTGCGGCCCGATGGCATCCACACCCTCT
Organism: Pyxidicoccus xibeiensis; assembly: GCF_024198175.1. Taxonomy (NCBI): domain Bacteria; kingdom Pseudomonadati; phylum Myxococcota; class Myxococcia; order Myxococcales; family Myxococcaceae; genus Pyxidicoccus; species Pyxidicoccus xibeiensis. Next base: position 76,118 of record NZ_JAJVKV010000020.1, on the reverse strand, counting down.
GGTCCGTGGAGGGGCGCGTCGTCTACCTCCGCAAGCTCAAGGACGTGGAGGGCGAGGACGCTTGGTACATCGCCGCCGCGGCAGCCGCGGGGGTCCTCGCCGGCCGCTTCGAGGAGACGACGGGAGAAATCGAGATCATCGACTTCCGCAACCCGCGCTTCGTGTGCCAGCCGCGCCTGCTGCGCGTCTACTGACGGGGCCCCCTGTTGGTCCGCGCGGCACGGGGAGGTAGGCTGCCGCACCATGGCTCGTCGCAAGAAGGCCGAGGAGATGGCCGCTCGCGTCCGCAACCTGCTCGCGATGGACGCTGCCGGCATCATGCGCCGGCTGGAAGCGCGCCGTGACGAGATGTTCACCCTCTTCTCGCGCCTGCGCAGCCGCGAGCCCCTGCTGGGCACCATCGCCTCGCGCTACGCAGACGGCGCCTTCGATCAGCTCATCCACCTCTCCGAGCAGGAACAGTCCGTGGTGGACCACTTCTACGAGCGCCTGGACGAGCTGCGCTGGTACTTCACGTACACCGAGGACATGCCCGGCACCGCGCAGCTCATCTTCACCAAGCTGCACAAGCGGCTGGAAGAGTCCTACCGGCTGCTGGTGGTGACGCTCGGCCCGCCGGCGCGCCCGGATGGGGCCCGCGTGGTGGACGCCGAGGTCATCCGTCAGGAAGAGGTCCCTCCCACGGAGCAGAAGACGCTGGAGCGCCGGACCACGTCCTCGCGAAACCGGCGCGCCTGAGCGCTCAGCCTACGGCAGGCTCGGCCGCGAGGCGCTCCTCCTCCGCCGCCGGACGTGTGGCGAGCTTGCGCATGGAGGTCTTGCCTACCACCACATCCACCATCTTCCGCGCGCGCGTCCAGACGCTCTCCTGCACGTAGGGGATGCCGTACTTCTCGCAGAGGGCGCGCACCTGGGGCTGCACCTCGCGGTACTTGAGCATGGGCAGGTCCGGCCAGATGTGGTGCTCGATCTGGTAGTTCAGCCACAGGTGGGCGAAGTCGTTCAGGTCGCCACCGGTGCGGTAGTTGGCGCTGCCAATCACCTGCTGCACGTAGCGCGCGCCACGGCTCTCGGGTGCGGAGTCGAAGCGGTACAGGTCCTCGCCCGTGTGGTTGGGTCCCACCACCAGGAACGTGTGCAGGCTGGTGAGCACGTCCGCCATCACCGAGTTGCACAGCGCGCTGAACGCGGCCCACGGCCCGATGACCAGGTACGCCGAGGGGAACAGTCCAAACCAGACGGCGGCGTACGGCAGGTAGCACTGGAGCAGCAGCTCCTTCAGCTCCTCGCGCGTGAGGGAGCCGCCCTGGCGCCGGCCCTTGCGGCGCAGCGAGCTCAGCGTCTCCGGCGCGTAGTAGCTGGCGCGCCAGGTGAGCGCCAGCAGCCCGAGCTGCACATAGCGCAGCGCGAGCGACCGGTCCTGGTTGCGCAGCGTGCCCTCCGCATTGCGCTCCAGGAGGTCGGGGTCCGCGTCCTCACCGGTATGCGAGTGGTGGAGGACGTTGTGCTCGAACTTCCACGCCTCCGGCATCATCCAGTCGAGCCAGTCGAGGTAGCGGCGCGCGCCCTTGGCGAAGCCCTTGCCGGTGCGGGACGCGGGGACGCCCGGCACGCGGTCATACCCCCGGTGCCCCACGTGGTGCATGAGCAGCCACCGCGTGGAGCGGCCCAGGCTGAGCGCCGCGGCGCTGAAGGGGTTGGGTGCCACCCAGCACGTCGCCGCGCCCAGCAGCGTGGCCGCCCGGCCCCAGCGCTCGATCTTCCGCAGGTGGGCCAGGTCCGCCTCGCCGAGTGATGCGTCCAACTGCTCGCGCAGCGCCTTCAGCTCGCGGTGGAAGCCCTCCACATCCACGGAGGCGAGGTCGAAGTCGGGGGCGGCGCGGGACGACATGCTGAAGGCTCCTGGAGGCCGGCTGGGACGGAAACAGCGTGGGGCGCATGAAGGTAGCCTCCACGCGGAGGCACGGGAAGCACCGCGTGGGGGGCATACCCGCCAGGGCTGCAGGCGTCCAGGCACATGCCGTGGAGGGTTCCGGCGCGACCCGGGTGGAGCCTGTGCCTGTTTCCGGGCCGAGGCGCGTGCGGCGGTTGAGCCCCAGTACACGAACGCGTCAGCCGAAAGCGGGCTCGACCTAGAGCTTGAGCTTCCTGCGCACCACCCAGACATCCTCCAGCTCGGTACGGCCCGCGCGGCGGATGCCTGCCAGAAGGCGGCTGCCCTCCGGGCCCCGGATGCGCTGCACGGCGGTGGGAAAGCCCAGCTCCACGACGGGGGTGCCGTCGATGCGCACGATGGCATCTCCGGGCTTGAGCCCTGCCTCGTGGGCCCCGCCTCCGGGGAAGAGCTGCCCGAGCACCAGCGCATCATCGCGGGGGCCCAGCACCGCGCCGATGCCCACCAGCTCCACCCGCTCGGCCTCACCTTCGGCCACGGGGGTCAACTCGATGGGCGGCAGAGGCGGCGCTCCCGGGCCCACGCGCACCCTGTCCACGATGCGCGTGTCGTGCCCCGTCGCGCTCACCGACAGGCTCAGCGTGCCCGGCGCCAGGCCCTCCATCACGAAGCGCCCCGATACGTCGGTCATTGCGTCGTAAGCCGTGGCGAGCGCGGCGCCATACATGCCGCCCTCCGCCTGCACCCGCGCCCCTGCCACGGGCCCTCCTCCGCCGGCCTTCACCACCTGCCCTTCCAGCCGGACGCCGGACGCCAGCGTCACCTCCAGCGAGCCGACCTCCTTCGTGCCCGGAGCCACCTGCACCGACGACAGCGAAGGCGCCCAGCCGTGTGACGCCACCTGCAGCGAATAGGTGCCCGGAGCGACGCCCTCCACGGCGAAGCGGCCTTCCGGGTCCACCACGGTGAGGGGCGTGCCGGTTTCTCGCTCCAGGGGGCCACGGTGGAGCAGCAGCTCCAGCCGGAAGGACGCGACCGGGTTGCCCTGGTCGTCGCGCACCCGGCCGCTGAGGCGGGCGCCTCGTGCGAGCGTGAGGACCAGGTCCTTCCGTCCGGCCTGCACGTTCGGGACGGTGGTGCCCACGCGCTCCAGGATGCGGGCGGACACGTCGTAGCGGCCCGGAGGGAGCCGCTCCAGGACGAAGCGGCCGTCCGCGTCCGCCAGGGCCTCGGCCACGGGCGCGTCGGTGCCATCGGCGCCCGGGAGGCTCGTCGCGCGAGGCGGCTCGACCCAGACCCGGGCGCCCGCGATGGCCATGCCGGAGTCGTCCACGACACGGCCCGCGATGACCTCGGTGGCGGCGGTGGACTCGGGCCTCAGGCGCAGCACGATGCGACGGTTGGGGACACGCGCGCTCAGCTCGGCCCTCGCGGGCGCATGGCCCGGGTGGCGAGCCTCCACCGAGGAGCGCTCGGGAGCGCGGAGCTGGACCTCTCCGTTCGCGCCCGTGACGAACTGGTCCTGCGTGGGGAAGAGCACCGTCTCTCCGGCGCGCCCGGTGAGCAGCCGCACCTGGGCACCGGCGAGCGGACGTGTGTCCGGGTCCTCGACGCGCACGGTCCAGGACTCCTCGGGGGTGAGGGCCAGGAGCAGCCCTTCGACGCCGCTGCCAGCGCGCGCCACGAGGCGGATGGGGCTCTGGCCCCAGTCGGGGCCGAAGGGAAGGAAGCCGTCCGCGAGGATGCTGGCGACCTGCCAGAGCCCCTCGCGGTCCGGCTTGAAGTCGAAGTTCCCGGCCTCATTGGTGCGGACGCTGGCAGCGCCCGTCGGTCCCGCGAAGGTCAGCTCCGCGCCCGAAACGCCCTGCCCGTCGATGGCCGAGACCACGCGGCCGGAGAAGGCACCGGGGGCACTCGCGGGGGCTTCCGTGCGCCGGGCGGACGGCAGCTCCAGCACCGGACCAGGCTCCAGGGCCTGCGCTGCTGGCGGGGCCTGTCGCGGCGCATCAGGTGACGCGGAGGGCGCCTGAGGACGAGCGCTGGCGGGAGTCGCCGTGACAGCGGCGGGGGTGCCGTCCGGTTTCCGCGCCAGGGCCCACCAGGCAAGGAACCCAAGCAGCAGCAGCCCCACGACAACCCAGATTCCGTATCGGCGCTTGGTGTCAGCCATGCCACGTCATCCTCCGTGGAGCGGGAGGACACCGCAACCATGGAGCGCCCGCGCCATGGCAGACTGCCACCATGCACATTCCCGCCCGCAAGCACCGCCTGACGCTCCTGGCCCTTGTCCTCTCCGGAACGGTGGGGTGTGACCAGGTGACGAAGCAGTTGGCCGTCTCCGGACTCCGGGGCGAGCCCGGCACGTCCTTCCTCGGAGGACTCTTCCGGCTGGACTACTACGAGAACCCCGGGGCCTTCTTGAGCCTCTTCGGAGGGCTTTCGCGCCCGGCGCAGTTCTGGCTGCTGACAGCGGGGGTGGGCGTCTTCCTGCTCGGGATGCTCGTCTACCTGGTGGCGAACCGGCGGCTGAGCCTGTTCCACTCGGGCGCACTGGCGCTGCTCGTGGGCGGGGGCTTGAGCAACTGGATCGACCGCGTGGTGAACGATGGGCGCGTGGTGGACTTCATGATTCTCGGCATCGGCCGGGTGCGCACGGGCGTCTTCAACGTGGCCGACGTGGCCATCATGCTGGGAGTCGGCCTGGCGCTGCTTGCCGCGCACCGCGAGAGGACACAGGATGACAGCGGCGGTGGCGCGCAGGCGTGAGCAGGACAGGCACGCAAGCGCAGCGGGCGTCGAAGCTCAGGAAGCCGCCCCGAAGGAGTGCTCCCACTCCCCATTGCACTGCTGTGAGTACCAGTCCTGCAGGCGTGCAAGCACGTCCATGGCGCTCCTCCTGGGCCAGCGCATCCAAGCAGGCCTGGGAGCCTACAATTCTCGGAATCGGCCGCGTGCGCTCAATACAATGGGCGGATGACGGACCTGTTCGCTCCCCTCACCTTCCGGAACAACCTCAGCGTGCGCAACCGCATCTGGCTCGCGCCGCTGACCAACATGCAGAGCCACACGGACGGCACGCTGTCCGACGATGAGCTCCGCTTCCTCGCCGCCCGCGCGGACGGCGGCTTCGGCCTCGTCGAGACCTGTGCCGCCCACGTCGCCCAGGATGGCAAGGCGTGGCAGGGCGAGCTCGGCGTCCACGATGACGCCATGCTCCCCGGACTCACCCGCCTCGCCGCCCGCATCCACCAGGGCGGCGCCCTCGTCTCCTCCCAGCTCTTCCACGGCGGCCTGCGCGCCGACCCCGCCGTCAGCGGCCTGGAGCGCTGGAGCGCCAGCGAGCACTCCGAGGAAGACGTCCGCTGCCGCGCCGGCACCGAGGACGACATCCAGCGCGCCATCGACGCCTTCGCCAACGCCGCCCGCCGCTGCGCCCAGGCCGGCTTCGACTCCGTCGAGCTCCACGGCGCCCACGGCTACCTGCTCTCCCAGTTCCTCAGCACCGTCTACAACCAGCGCACCGACCGCTGGGGCGGCTCGCTCGAGAACCGCTCGCGCCTCATCCGCGAGACCCTGCGCGCCGTCCGCCGCGCCGCCCCCTCCCTCGTCCTCGCCGTCCGCCTCTCCCCCGAGGACTTCGGCCAGGCCAAGGGACTCGACCTCGATGAGACCGTCCAGGTCGCGAAGTGGCTCGCCGAGGACGGCATGGAGATCCTCCACCTGTCCCTCTGGCGCGCCGCCCTCAACACCAAGAAGCGCCCCGACGCCCATGCAACCCCGCTGTTTCGCGCCGCCCTCCCCGCCCACGTGAAGATCGTCGTCGCGGGAAACATCTGGACGCGCGAGGACGCCGAGGCCCAGCTCACCCTCGGCGCCGATGCCGTCGCCCTCGGCCGCCCCGCCATCGCCAACCACAACTGGCCCGAGCGCGCCCGGCGCGGTGACGCCGTCCAGCGCCCCCCGCTCGCACCGGAGACCCTGCGCGGCGAGGCGCTGTCGGACACGTTCGTCCAGTACATGCGCCAGTGGAAGAACTTCGTCGCCGCCTGAGCCACCCCGAAACGCTCGCGGCCCCACTCCCATCTCAGGAGCGGGGCCGCGCGCTTCACGTCAGGGGCTGCTGAAGCCTGCTGCTACTTCTTGGCCGTCTTCGCCGTCACGCCCCCGGCGATGCCCAGGTACTCCTGGAGCGGCTTCACGGACAGGTCCGTGCGCTTGAGCGCCTCCAGCGCACCCACCGCCATCCGCGCCGCCTGCACCGTCGTGTAGTACGGCACCGAGTGCATCAGCGACTCGCGGCGGATGGAGAAGCTGTCCGCAATCTCCTGCTTGCCGAAGGTGGTGTTGATGACCAGCACGATCTCCCCGTCGACAATCTTGTCGACGATGTTCGGCCGGCCCTCCTTCACCTTCTGCACCACCTGCGCCTCGATGCCCTTCGTCGCCAGGTACGAGTGCGTTCCAGCGGTGACGATGAGCGTGTAGCCCATGTTCCGCAGCCGCCGCGCCAGGTCCACCACCGCCGGCTTGTCCTCGTCCTTGACGGAGATGAACACCTTGCCGCTCTTGGGCAGCTTCACCCCCGCCGCCAGCTGGCTCTTGGCGAACGCCGACGCGTAGTCGTGCGACAGGCCCATCACCTCGCCCGTGGACTTCATCTCCGGCCCGAGGATGACGTCCACCCCGGCGAAGCGCGCGAAGGGGAACACGCTCTCCTTCACCGCCACGTGCTTGAACTCGGGCTCCTGCGTCGCGCCCAGCTCCTTCAGCGTCTTGCCCACCATGCACAGCGCGGCAATCTTCGCCATCGCCAGGCCCGTGGCCTTCGAGATGAACGGCACCGTGCGGCTCGCGCGCGGGTTCACCTCCAGGATGTAGATGGTCTTCCCCTGGATGGCGAACTGCACGTTCATCAGCCCCACCACGCCCAGCTCGCGCGCCAGGGCGATGGCCTGGTCCTTCATCCGCTCCACCAGGTCCGGCGGCAGCGAGTGCGGCGGCAGCGTCGCGGCCGCGTCACCCGAGTGCACGCCCGCCTCCTGGATGTGCTCCAGCACCCCGCCAATCAGCACCGCGCCCGTGCGGTCCGCCACCAGGTCCAGGTCCACCTCGATGGCGTCCTTCAGGAAGCGGTCGATGAGCACCGGGTGCTCCGGTGACGCACTCACCGCCTCGCGCATGTACCGCTCCAGGCTGGCCGCGTCGTACACCGTCTCCATCGCGCGCCCGCCCAGCACGTACGAGGGACGCACCATCACCGGGTAGCCGATGCGCTCCGCAACCTTGAAGGCCTCGGCGTGGCTGCGCGCCACCCCGTTCTCCGGCTGCGTCAGCCCCAGCTTCTCGATGAGCTTCGAGAACCGCTCGCGGTCCTCCGCCCGGTCGATGGCGTCCGGCGACGTGCCCAGAATCGGCAGGCCCGCCTTCTCCAGCGGCACCGACAGGCGCAGCGGCGTCTGCCCGCCGAACTGGACAATCGCGCCCACCGGCTTCTCGCGCTGCGACACCTCGAGCACGTCCTCAATCGTCAGCGGCTCGAAGTAGAGGCGGTCGGACGTGTCGTAGTCCGTGGACACCGTCTCCGGGTTGCAGTTGACCATCACCGTCTCGTACCCGGCCTCGCGCAGCGCGAAGGCGGCGTGCACGCACGCGTAGTCGAACTCGATGCCCTGACCGATGCGGATGGGGCCGCTGCCGAGGATGAGCACCTTCTGCCGGTCCGTGGGCGGCGCCTCGTCCTCCTCCTCGTAGGTGGAGTACAGGTAGGGCGTGTACGCCTCGAACTCCGCGGCGCAGGTGTCCACCCGCTTGAAGACGGGGCGGATCTTCCGCGCGTGCCGGTGCGCCCGCACCTCGTCCTCCGGGTAGCCCAGCAGCTTGCCCAGGTACTTGTCGGAGAAGCCGTGCGACTTCGCCTGCCGGAGCACGTCGTCCGGGAGCTGATCCAACCGGCCGTACTCCTCGATGGACTGCGCCTCGCGCACCAGCATCTCGATGTAGCGCAGGAACCACGGGTCGATGGCGGACAGCGCGTGCACCGCCTCCACCGTCATCCCCTCGCGGAAGGCCTGCGCCACGAACCAGGGCCGCTCCGGGCGCGGAATCCGCAGCGCCTCGCGCAGCACCTTCTCGCGCTCCTCCTTCTCCACCGGCAGGTCGGGCGACTCCAGCCCCACGCGGCCCAGCTCCATGGAGCGCAGCGCCTTCATGTACGCCTCGGGGAAGGTGCGGCCAATGGCCATCACCTCGCCCACCGAGCGCATGCTCGTGGTCAGCGTCCGGTCCGCGTGCGGGAACTTCTCGAAGTTGAAGCGCGGAATCTTCACGACGACGTAGTCCAGCGTCGGCTCGAAGGAGGCCGGCGTGTCCCGGGTGATGTCGTTGCGAAGCTCGTCCAGCGTGTAGCCCAGCGCCAGCTTCGCGGCGACCTTGGCGATGGGGTAGCCCGTCGCCTTGGACGCCAGCGCGCTGGAGCGCGACACGCGCGGGTTCATCTCGATGACGACCATACGGCCGTCCTTCGGGTGGATGCCGAACTGGATGTTGGAGCCACCCGTGTCGACGCCAATCTCCCGGATGATGGCCAGCGACGCCTGCCGCATCCGCTGGTACTCGCGGTCCGTCAGCGTCTGCGCGGGCGCCACGGTGATGGAGTCACCCGTGTGCACCCCCATGGGGTCCAGGTTCTCGATGGAGCAGACGATGATGACGTTGTCCGCCGAGTCGCGGACCACCTCGAGCTCGTACTCCTTCCAGCCCAGGACGCTCTCCTCCACGAGGATGGTGGAGGTGGGGCTGGCCTTCAGGCCCGAGCGGCAGATGGCCTCGAACTCGTCGCGGTTGTAGGCGATGCCGCCGCCCGTGCCGCCCAGCGTGAAGGAGGGGCGGATGATGGAGGGGAAGCCAATCTCCTCCACCAGCGCCATGGCCTGGGCCAGCGTCGTCGCGTAGCCGCTCTTGGGCAGCGCCACGCCGATCTTCTGCATGGCCGCCTTGAAGAGCTGCCGGTCCTCGGCCTTGTTGATGGCCTCCAGCGAAGCGCCAATCAGCCGCACCCCGTACTTCTCCAGGATGCCCTGCTCCGCCAGCGCCTTGGCCAGGTTGAGCGCCGTCTGGCCTCCCATCGTCGGCAGCAGCGAGTCCGGCCGTTCCGCGGCGAGGATTCGCTCCGCCGCATCCACGGTGATGGGCTCGATGTAGGTGCGATGGGCGAACTCGGGGTCCGTCATCACCGTGGCGGGGTTGCTGTTGAGCAGCACCACCTCCACGCCTTCATCCCGGAGTGCCTTGATGGCTTGAGTACCGGAGTAGTCGAACTCGACGGCCTGCCCGATGACAATCGGGCCCGAGCCAATCACCAGAACCTTGCGGATATCGGTACGTTTAGGCATCGGGCCGCCCCCATACCAACCTCCGACTCCACATGCACGGACTGTATGCGGGTTCGTCCGCTCGCACGGAGCCCGGGCTCCGTGCGGCGGCGTCTGCTACGCTCCGCCGCTTTCGGAGGTTCCATGCGCCGCTGGTCCCTGGCCCTGATTTTCTCCCTCGCGTCCCCTGCCCTCGCCCAGGCCCCCGCCACGCCGGAAGCCGCCGCTCCCACCACGCAGGAAGCCGCCCCCACCACACCGGAAGCCGCCGCTCCCACCCCCGCGCCTTCGGAGCCCACGCCACCGCCTGCTCCCTCGCCTGCCCCGGAATCCCCGGCTCCAGCCGCGCCGAAGCCGCCCCCCGCGCGCCGGTCCCGTCAGCCCGCAACGCCGGCCCCCGCGCCCGCGACGCCCGCTCCGACCGCCCCCGCGACGCCCGCTCCCGCGGCCCCCGCGCCTCCGACCACCGGGCAGCCGGACATCGTCCGGCCCCCGCCTCCGCGCGACGAGACGGCGCCGATGACGGCCGAGGAGCGCACGAAGGAGGACATCCGGGAGGCGGCCCGCTACCTCTTCCAGACGCTGCTGACGGGGGATGTGCGCAGCACGGCCAACGAGCTGTTCTACCCGTTCCAGCTCGAGGACAAGCGGTACGCCACGCCGGAGGAGCTGGTGGTGGCGTGGGTGAAGCAGCTGCGGCTCAAGCGCACGGACCTCATCACCCTCTACGACGTGGAGGTGATGACGCTGGCGGAGCTGGAGAAGAAGTACGGCAAGGCGCCCGCGCGGCTGGGGCTGGACCTGCGCAACATGACGGACCTCTGGGCCGCCGTGGGCAACCTCTCCGGCCGCCCCGGCATCTTCCTCTTCCGGCCCTACCGCGACGAGCACCGCGCCTTCGCCTACACGGACTGAGTCAGCGCAGCGCCTGGACCAGCTCTCCCAGGCGCACCAGCCCCTTCTGCAGCACCTGGCGCGAGGTGGCGAAGCTCATGCGGATGTAGCCCTCCGCGCCGAACGGGTCTCCCGGCACCGCCGCGACGCGGAACTCGTCCAGGAGGATCTCCGACAGCTGCATGGAGCCCGTCACCGGCTTGTCCTTGAAGGTGCGGCCGTACAGGCCCCGCACGTCCGCGAACGCGTAGAAGGCGCCCTCCGGCATGCGGCAGCGGATGCCGTCCAGCGTGTTGAGGCCGCCCACGAAGAGGTCCCGGCGCGCGTGGTACTCCTTCGCCATCTGGATGACGGTGTCCGCCGGCCCCTCGAGCGCGGCCAGCGCCGCCTTCTGGCCGATGGACGACGCGTTGGACGTGGACTGGTCCTGCACCAGCTGCATGGCGGCCACCAGTGGCCGGGGGCCCGCCGCGTAGCCCATGCGCCAGCCCGTCATCGCGTGCGACTTGCTCAGGGCGTTGATGACCACCAGCCGGGGCACCAGGTCCGGCGCCACGTCGCTGATGCCCAGCCGCTCGTTGGTGTAGAGCAGCTTCTCGTAGATGTCGTCGGTGATGATGAGGCAGTCGTGGGGCCGCAGCACCTCGGCGATGCCCTCCAGCGCGGCGCGCGAGTAGACGGCGCCGGTGGGGTTGCCGGGGCTGTTGATGATGACGGCGCGCGTGCGCGGGGTGAGCGCGCGGCGGATGGCGTCCGGGTCCGGCGCGAAGCCGTCCTCCTCGCGCGTGTTGACGATGACGGGGGTGGCGCCCGCCAGCCGCACCATGTCCGGGTAGCTGACCCAGTAGGGCGCGAAGATGATGACCTCGTCGCCCTCGTCCAGCACCGCCTGGCAGAGGTTGTAGAGGGCCTGCTTGCCACCGGACGTGACGAGCACCTGGTCCGGCGTGAAGCGCAGCGCGTTGTCGCGCTCCAGCTTGCGGCAGATGGCCTCGCGCAGCTCGGGGATGCCGTTGGTGGCCGTGTACTTGGTGAAGCCCGCGCGGATGGCGTCCACCGCGGCCTGCTTCACGTAGTCCGGGGTGTCGAAGTCGGGCTCGCCCGCGGCCAGCACCACCACGTCCACGCCTTGAGCGGCGAGCGCCTTGGCGCGCGAGTTGAGAGCGAGCGTCGGGGACGGCTTGATGGCCTGGACACGGCGGGCGAGTTTCATGCCCGCTTGCGTAGCGCGGGAGCGCCCGCGCCCACAAGAGGAGAGACGCCGCCTACGTCCGCCCGGCGAACTTCGCCCGCAGCTTCGTGTTCACGTTGTCGGGCACCAGGCCCGTGACGTCGCCGCCGAACGACGCCACCTCCCGGACGAGCTGGGAGGAGATGTAGAAGTAGTCCTCACCCGTCATCATGAAGACGGTCTCGATGTCGGGCGCCAGCTTCCGGTTCATGTTGGCGAGCTGGAACTCGTATTCGAAGTCCGACACCGCGCGCAGCCCGCGGATGATGACGCCCACGTTGCGCCGCTTCACGTAGTCCACCAGCAGCCCGTGGAAGGCGTCCACCTCGACCCGGTCGTCCTTCACCGCGTCGCGGATGAGCTCGCGCCGCTCGTCCTCGGTGAAGAGCGGGGTCTTCTTCGGGTTCACCGCGATGGCGACGATGAGCCGATCGAACATCTTCAGGCTGCGCTGGATGAGGCTCAGGTGCCCGTTGGTGAGCGGATCGAACGAACCAGGATAGATGGCGACCGGCATGCAACAGTGAGTCTCGGACGCCCCTGACAGCCGGTCAAGGAATGGTCGCCGGGGCCCGGTAGAAGCTCACCAGGGTATCCCCGAACCGGCGCTGGTCTTCCCGGGTGAGGCCGGCGTGGGCGTCCGGCGCGGCCTCGCGCTTGTCGTGCTCCACCACCACCATGCCCGAGGGCGCCACCAGCCCGGCCGCCGTCACCCCGTCCAGCACCGTCTCCACCACGCGGGCGGCGTAGGGCGGGTCCGCGAAGACGAGCTCGAAGCGCTCCCCCCGCTTCCGCAGCGCGTCCAGCGCCCGGGCCACCGGCTGCGCCAGCACCTCCACCTGGGCGGAGAAGCCGAGCGCGTCGGTGTTCTGCCGGCACAGGGCCTGGGCCTCGCGGTCCTGGTCCACCAGCACCACCCGGCCCGCGCCCCGGGACAGGGCCTCCAGCCCGAGCGCGCCGGTGCCGGCGTACAGGTCCAGCACGGCCTGGCCGTCCAGGAACTGGCCCAGCATGTTGAAGATGGTCTCCCGGACGCGGTCGGCGGTGGGCCGGATGTGCAACGAAGTCGGCTTGGGGCCGGTCAGCGCGCGGCCCTTCGCGGTGCCTGCGACGATTCGCATGCGCAGCCTTCTAGCACCGGCTTCGGGTCAGTCGCTCTGGTTCTCCGCCAGGAAGCGCATGGACGGCTGGCCCGTGCGGGTCGCCCCCAGGGCGGCGAAGACCTCCACGGCCTCCGCGAAGGACAGCGCCTCCAGCTTCTCGCGCGCGTCCGGCTCCAGCGGGGGCAGCTGCTCCTCCAGGACGCTGAGCAGCTCGCCCGCGGGCAGCCCCGCGGCCGTGGCCTTCTCCATGACGCTGGCACGTGTCTCGGCGGGCCAGGCGCCCAGCGCGAGCCGCTCGAAGGGGCCCACGCAGTCCACCTTGCGCACGCCGGCCGCCACGTAGGTGGGCAGGGCCCGAGGCAGTCCCATGCCCACCTCGCCCACCGTCACCACCGCGTCGTACTCCGCGGCCAGCTCCACCAGCCGCCGCAGCAGGTCCACGTCCGGCTCGCCCACGCCCAGCGCCGCCTCCGGCACCCGGACGAAGCGCACCGGCACCTTCCACTGCTTCAGCCCCTCCAGCAGCGTGCGGTACGGGTCCAGCACGTCGCCGCCCGAGGGCGCCGGGGCCGTCAGCTCCAGCGACAGCTCGCGCTCCGTTATCGGCCCCGTCAGGACGTTGAGGGCCTCCACCGCCGCGTACGAGTCCAGCCGCGACAAGTCCAGCGACACCAGCGTGAAGCCCGCGTCCACCACGCGGAACAGGCCTTCCTGGAGGGGTCCCAGCGCGTCCCCGTCCACCCGGGCCACGCGCACCGGCCCGGCCTGGAGGAAGAGGGGCCGCGAGTGCTCAGCCTCCACCGCCGCCGCGTGCGCGGCCGCCACGAAGCGCTCCGCCGCGCCCCGGTCCGCCAGGGGGTGCGGGCACGCCAGCCCCAGCACCGAGTCCTCCACCCGGGCCGCGCGCAGCAGCCCCGGCAGCGCCCCCTTGGCCTGGACCGGCAGGCACGGCAGGGCCACCGGCGCGCCCTCCAGCGCGCGCAGCAGCTCCCTGGGATTCAGCAGCGGCACGCGGGAGCCGGAGCCCACCCGGGCCACCGTGTTCCCGGGGCGCAACGCCAACACCTTGTCCAGCACGCTCATGGGGCGCGGAGAATCGTCCGCTCCGGACCACCGGCGCAAGGCGAACCCGCCAGGAGCGTCCGCTGCGCTACGCGGGCCCACCCGTGGGGGCCGGCCCCGCGGGCGTCAGTGCACCTCACCCAGGTGGGCGTAGGTCTCGCTCTCGATTTGAATGGTGGTGTGGTCGATGCCGAAGCGGTCGTACAGGTCGTGCTTCACCGCCGAGAGGATCTCGTCGTTGTTGCAGACCATGGGGTCCTGCACCACCAGGTGCGCGGACAGCGCGTACACCCCGCTGGAGATGGTCCACACGTGCAGGTCATGCACCGCCGTGACGCCCTTGATCTTCAGCATCAGGTCCTTGATGTGGGCCATGTCCACGTGCGCCGGCACGGCCTCCATCAGCACGTCCACCGCGTCCCGGACGAGGCGCACCGCGCCCACCACGATGACCACGGAGATGACCACCGAGATGATGGGGTCCACCACGAACCAGCCGGTGAGCGCCATGATGCCCGCGCCGATGAGCACGCCCACCGACGACAGCGTGTCCCCCAGCACGTGCAGGAAGGCGCCCCGCACGTTCATGGAGTGGGTGCTGTGCAGGAAGCCCAGGGCGCCCAGGTTCGCCAGCAGGCCCACGGTGGCGACGATGGCCATGGGCCCCAGCGCCACCGGCGCCGGCGCGCGGAAGCGCTCCCAGGCCTCGTAGAGGATGAAGCCGGTGATGGCCAGCAGCAGCACGCCGTTGAGCAGCGCGCTGAGGATCTCCATCCGGTAGTAGCCGTACGTCTTCTTCACGTCCGCCGGCTTGCCCGCGAACCAGAGCGCCACCAGGCTCAAGCCCAGCGCGGACACGTCCGTCAGCATGTGGCCCGCGTCGGACATCAGGGCCAGCGAGTTCGTCAGCCAGCCCCCCACCGCCTCCGCCAGGGCGATGGTCGCCGTCAGCACCAGCGCGAAGACGAGCCGCCGCTGGTCCTTCCGCCGCTCCTCCGCCAGGCTCCCCTTCCGGGGGCCATGCGAATGGCCGTGCCCATGGTCGTGACCATGATGATGGTGGTGATGGTCATGCCCCTCGCCGTGCTCATGCTCGTGGCCATGCCCGGCTCCACCGCGGGTGTGAGTGGAGGTAGTCACGAGAGAGATAGCTGCGGATAAAGCCGGTTCATGGGGTATGAGAGGCGGGGAATCCGATTTCCGACGGCCGGTGTCCCCATCCCCGAGCATGGGGGCGCACAGAGGTGGGGATGGACTTCGAGAAGCACCTGAATCTGCACACCATCATCATGCTGAGAGATGTCATCCGCAAGTGGTGGCAGGTGGAGCTCTCGTACGCGGACAGGCATGGGGTGGTGCACGACTGGCAGCGTGGCGAGATCGTTCCACCGCCGAATGATTTCTGCCGCATGTCGCTGTCCTCCAAGGAGGGGCTGCGGCGCTGCGGGCAGTCGGTGCGCGTGCTGCACGAAAAATTCAAGGCCAGCAAGAAGCTGCGCCGCTCGCTCTTCCACGACTGCCACCTGAACTTCACCATCGTCGGCGCGCCCCTCTACATCGCCAACGAGTACGAGGGCTTCCTCTTCGTCGAGGGCTTCGCCCGCCAGCCGCTCGGCCCGAGGGATGCGGAGGCGCTCAAGGCGAAGGTGGCCCAGTTCGCGCCGCCCGGCTCGGACCTGGACCGCGCGGAGGACCGCGTGCCGGTGCTGGACGGGGCCGAGCTGAGCAAGCTGTCCGACCTGCTCGAGTTCGCGGCGACGGAGATCTCCAACTACGAGGTGGAGCTGGCGCGCAAGGACAGCGCCGTGGCCTCGCTGGCCTCGGACCTGGACGACCGCTACCGCTTCGAGAAGATCATCGGGCGGTCCGGGCCGATGATGGAGGTGTTCCGGCTGATGGAGAAGGTGGCGAACTCCGACTCCACCGTCCTCATCAACGGCGAGTCCGGCACCGGCAAGGAGCTGGTGGCGCGCGCCATCCACCACAACGGCCCCCGCAAGGACCAGCCCTTCGTGGTGCAGAACTGCTCCGCCTTCAACGACAACCTGCTGGAGAGCGCCCTCTTCGGCCACACGCGCGGCTCGTTCACCGGCGCGCTGCGGGACAAGAAGGGCCTGTTCGAGGTCGCCGACGGCGGCACCTTCTTCCTGGACGAGGTGGGCGACATGTCCCCTGCCCTCCAGGTGAAGCTCCTGCGCGTCCTGCAGGAAGGAACGTTCCTTCCGGTGGGCGGTACGCAGCTGCGCGAGGTCAACGTCCGCGTCATCGCCGCCACGCACAAGGACCTGAGCGAGCTGGTGAAGCGCGGCGAGTTCCGCGAGGACCTCTTCTACCGCATCAACGTCATCCGGCTGCAGCTGCCGCCCCTGCGCGAGCGCCGGGACGACATGCCCGTCCTCATCGACCACTTCCTGCGCAAGCACCACCGCGACGGGCAGCGCGCGCGGGGGCTGGCCGCGGAGGCGCTGGCCATCCTGGGGGCCTACGCGTGGCCGGGCAACATCCGCGAGCTGGAGAATGAAATCGAGCGGCTGCTCGTGCTCGGGGGCGACCTGGAGACCATCCCCGCGGAGCTCATCTCCAGCCGCATCCGCGACGCGGTGGTGCCCGGCGGCGGGCCCTTCATCCCCCCGCGCGCCCACGGCAAGCTGCACGAGGCTGTGGAAGCGCTGGAGCGCGAGATGATCCAGCAGGGCCTGTTGCGCACCCGCTACAACAAGAGCCGGCTGGCGCGCGAGCTGGGCATCAGCCGCTCCAACCTCATCCTGAAGATTGCCCGCTACGGCCTGGACAAGGGCCTGCCCGACGACGAAGCCGAGATGGGAGAGGCATGAGCCCCGAGGCCCACTACTTCCGCCAGGACTACCTCCGCGTCCCCGACGGCGCGGAGCTGTACTACCAGGTCAGCGGCGACGGCCTGCCCGGCATGGTCCTCTGCGACGGCCTGGGCTGTGACGGCTTCGCGTGGAAGTACCTGTCCCCGTACCTCGCGCGGCGCCACCGCGTGCTGCGCTGGCACTACCGGGGCCACGGCCGCTCCGGCAACCCGGATGACCACTCGCGCGTGGGGATGATCTACACGTGTGACGACCTGCAGCGGGTGATGGACGCCGCCGGCCTCGAGCGCGGCGTCATCTTCGGCCACTCCATGGGCGTCCAGGTGGCGCTGGAGTTCCACCGCCGCTACGCCAGCCGCGTCGCCGGGCTCGTCCTGCTGTGCGGCAGCTACGGCAACCCGCTGGACACCTTCCACGACTCCACCGCGCTCAAACGCCTGTTTCCCTTCATCCGCCGCGTGGTGGAGCGCTACCCCCAGCAGTCCGCCCGCATCATCCATGCGGCGCTGCGCACCGAGCTGACGGTGCAGCTGGCGATAACGCTGGAGATGAACCGCGAGCGCATTGCCCGCAACGACCTGGGGCCCTACTTCGACCACCTGGCGAAGATGGACCCCGTGGTCTTCGTGAGGACGCTGGAGTCGCTGGCCGAGCACAACGCGTGGGACCACCTGTCCCACGTGGACGTGCCCACCCTCATCATCGCCGGTGAGAAGGACCGGTTCACCCCCGGCTGGGTCTCCCAGAAGATGGCGGACCGGATTCCGGGCGCCGAGCTGGTGCTCATCCCCGACGGCACCCACACCGCCCCCCTGGAGGCCCCGGGGCTGGTGGAGCTGAAGGTGGAGCGCTTCCTCCGGGAGCGGCTGGGCGTCCGGACGAACGGTGCCGCCCGCCCGGCATTAGATGTAGGCGCGTGAGCCATCAGCGCCTGCCCGCCGAGCAAGGTGGCAGGCAGGTAACAACCCCCAGCCAAAGGAGAAATCGCTCTCGCCGGGGGTTGAAGGACGGGGAGCGCGGAGCCTCGTCGCCAGGGGGTGGGAGGTGCCCGCCCGACTGGTGGGCTTCCGCGTTCATTGCAGGGGACGCACTCGCGGCATATAAGCGCCCGCCTTCCGGGTTCCAGTGGGGTTCGGAAGCCCCGGGTGTTTCGGGCGTTCCCCCACCTTCATCACAGTTCGGTCTGCATGATTCCTCGCGAAAACATCCGTAACGTCGCCATCGTCGCTCACGTTGACCATGGCAAGACCACGCTCGTCGATCACCTGCTGCGGCAGGCGGGCACATTCCGTAGCAACGAGCACGTCGCCGAGCGGGTGATGGACTCGAACGACCTCGAGCGCGAGAAGGGAATCACGATTCTCGCGAAGAACACCGCGGTCAACTACAAGGGCATGCAGATCAACATCATCGACACCCCGGGTCACGCCGACTTCGGTGGTGAGGTGGAGCGCGGTCTGCGCCTCGTGGACGGCGTCGTGCTGCTGGTGGACGCCGCCGAAGGTCCCCTGCCCCAGACGCGCTTCGTGCTCACCAAGGCGCTGGCCATGGGCCTGAAGACGGTGCTGGTCATCAACAAGATCGACCGCCAGGACGCCCGCGCGCCGGAAGTCCTCGATCAGGTCTACTCGCTCTACATCGACCTGGGCGCGGACGACAAGCAGCTGGAGATGCCCGTTCTCTACACCGTGGCGCGCCACGGTCAGGCCTCCACCGAGCTGGCGGTGCCGGGCAAGACGCTGGAGCCGCTGTTCGACGCCATCATCCGCCACATCCCGCCTCCGCCCGCCTCGGACGAGAAGACCCCGCAGCTGCTCGTGGCCAACCTGGACTACGACGACTATGTGGGCCGTCTCGCGGTGGGCCGCGTGCAGGCAGGCCGGCTCACGCCCAACATGCCCGTCTCCGTCGTGCGCGACGGCGGCAAGGTGCAGCCGGGCAAGATCGTCAAGCTGTACGGCTTCTCCGGCCTGAAGCGCGTGGAGATCCAGGACGCGGGTCCCGGGGAGATCGTCTCCATCGCCGGCATCGAGGAGGTGTCCATCGGCGACACCATCGGTGACCCCGAGAAGCCGGTGGCCCTGCCCCGCATCACCGTGGACGAGCCCACGATGATGATGATCTTCAAGGTCAACGACGGGCCGCTCGCGGGCAAGGAGGGCAAGTTCGTCACCTCCCGCAACCTGCGTGAGCGCCTCTACCGCGAGGCCTACCGCAACGTGGCCGTCCGCGTGGAGGACACCGACACCCCCGACGCCTTCCGCGTGGTGGGCCGTGGCGAGCTCGCCCTGGCCGTCATCATCGAGAACATGCGCCGCGAGGGCTACGAGCTGACCGCCTCCAACCCGGAGCCGATCACCAAGACCATCGACGGCGTGCTGCACGAGCCCATGGAGCTGCTCTTCTGCGACGTGCCGGAGAACAGCGTGGGCGTGGTGACGGAGCGCCTGGGGCCCCGCAAGGGCCGCATGAAGGACATGGCGAGCCTGGGCTCGGGCCGCACCCGCCTCCAGTTCCGCATCCCCGCGCGCGGCCTCATCGGCTTCCGCTCGGAGTTCCTCACCATCACCCGTGGCGAGGGCATCATGAGCAGCCAGTTCGACGGCTTCGAGCCGTGGTTCGGCTACATCCCGAAGCGTCAGAACGGCGCCATGGTCTCCGACCGTCTGGGCGACACCGTTCCCTACGCGCTGTTCAGCATCCAGGAGCGCGGGTACCTCTTCGTGGGGGCCGGCGTCACCGTGTACGAGGGCATGATCATCGGCGAGCACGCCCACCCCTCCGAGCTGAACGTCAACTGCTGCCGCGAGAAGAAGCTCACCAACATCCGCGCCGCCGGCCGCGACGAGAACGTCATCCTCGTCCCGCCCCGCGAGATGGGGCTGGAGAAGGCGCTGGAGTGGATCGCCGACGACGAGCTGGTCGAGGTGACGCCCAAGTCCATCCGCATGCGCAAGAAGGCGCTGGCGCACGGCGAGCGCTACCGCGCCGAGCGTGACCGCAAGCGCGAGGAGCGCGCCGCCGGGGAGTAGTCCTCAGTCCCGAAGGCCGCCGTAGCAGAAGGGCCCGTTCCCGGATTGGGGGCGGGCCCTTCGTGCGTCTGGAGGACTGGGATTGCAGACCGCACGCTTCCCAGCCCACCCTGGAGGGCAGGTTGACTGCGGGTTTGGACAGGCTTTAAGTTTTTAACAGTCTGGCGGCTCTACTCCGTTGCGAGTCATTACCCCTCGTCTCGCATCCCCCCTTCGGAGGCCCGTCCGACGCGCCGCGCTGCAGGGCTACCCCTGGCCCTCCAACGGCATTCGAAAGCCCCCCTCAATGACAGACCTGCAGACGTTCCCCCTGCCCGACTGCGTCACCGGTGTGCCCACCGACCTCGAATTGGCAGACAGGATGGTCCAGGCCTGGAGGCGGGATGGCATCTTCCAGGTCGCGATGAATCCCAGCCAGGAACAGCAGACCGAGCGTGCCTTCCAGGCGAGCAGGCGCTTCTTCCGTATGTCATTGGAGGCCAAGTCCCGCTGCGTCAGTGATCTGACCTACAGCGGCTACATCGCGTCGGGCGAGGAGGTCACCGCGGGCGAGGCCGACTACTCGGAGATCTTCACCGTCTGCAAGGACCTCCCGGTGACGGATGCGCGGGTGCGCGCACAGTGGCCCTGCCACGGCCCGGCACCTTGGCCCGACGACGCCTACCGCCAGGATATGACGGCCTTCACCGATGCGCTCGGCTCCATTGGCGAGCGGCTGCTGCGATTGACTGCGCTGGGACTGGGCCTGGAGGTCGACGCCCTGACGCGCCTGACGCGAGACGGCTGGCACCACATGCGCGTCCTCCGGTTTCCGGCGCTGTCCCCCACGTCCTCGCGGGGCATCGGCGCGCATACCGACTACGGCCTGCTGGTCATCGCGGCGCAGGACGACGTGGGCGGGCTCCTCGTCCGGCCCCCCGTGGAGGGCGAGAAGCGCAACCGGAACTGGCTGCCCGGCGAGAGCTCCGCGGGCATGTTCGAGCACGAGGAGCCGTGGACCTTCGTGAAGCCCGTGCCGCAGGTGCTCACCGTGTTCCCCGGCGACATCCTGCAGTTCCTCACCGGCGGCTACCTGCTCTCCACGCCCCACAAGGTCCGGCTGAACACGCGGGAGCGGTACTCCGTGGCGTACTTCCACGAGCCCGCCTTCGACGCGTGCATCCGCCCGCTGATGGGGCCTCGCGGGGAGAAGGCCATCCACTACGGCACGCACTTCACGAACATGTTCATGCGGTGCTACCCGGACCGCGTCACCACGCGGCGCATCCTCGACGAGAATCGCCTGTCCACCCTGGCCCGGCTGAGGGACGAGGCCGTGGAGGCGACCGCGCCCGAGCCGGTGCACAGGCTCGCGGTCGCATAGGGACGGCCCGGCCCTACCCCTTCCGGTCGGGCGACAGCCGCTCGAAGATGGCGCGGAGCCGCGGCCGGCATGCGGTCTTCGCCATCCACCTGGCGCAGGGGGCGTCATGACACGAAGGCCTTGCGCGTGGGCTCACAGCGCGCGCAGGTCCTGCACCTGGAGGGCCCCGCGCGCGTGTCCTACCTGACGCTCACCGCAATTCTGGGCGTGCACGCAGGGCCGGCGCGCGGCATGCAGCGGGGTGTACGTCAGGGCTGATGACCTTCGCCCTGACGGAGCTCGAGGACGACCCGCCATGGATGCCAGCCCTCCTTCATCCCCTGCTCCTTCCAGGGTGCTCGTCACCGGGGCGCTCGGCACCGTGGGGCGCGAGGTGCTCCGGGCGCTGGCGACCCAGGGGATTGCGGCCCGGGCCGCGGACCACTCGGTGGAGCGAGCCCGCTCGGCGCTCGGCCCGGAAGCCGAGGTCGCCGCGCTGGACTTCCTGAGCCCGGAGACCTTCCAGCCCGCGCTGGACGGGTGCGACGCGCTGTTCCTCCTGCGCCCTCCGGCCATCTCCGACGTGCAGCCCACCCTCCACCGGCTGGTGGACGTGGCGGTGACGAGCGGCGTCCGGCACATCGTCTTCCTCTCGGTGGCGGGCGCCGACACCAACCCGCGCATCCCCCACCACGCCGTGGAGCGGCACCTGGCGCAGTCAGGCACGCAATGGACGCTGCTGCGGCCCGGCTTCTTCGCGCAGAACCTGGGGGGCGCCTACCTGCGTGACATCGTCGAGGACCGCCGCATCTACGTTCCGGCGGGCCGGGGGAGCGTCGCGTTCGTCGACGTGCGCGACGTGGCCGAGGTCGCGGCCCGCGTGTTCGCCGCGCCGGAGGCCCACGCGGGCAAGGCGTACACCCTCACCGGCCCGGAGTCCCTCACCTTCCTCGAGGTCGCCGAGACGCTGACGGAGCGGCTGGGCAGCCACGTGCGCTACCAGCCCGCGAGCGTGCCCGGCTACATGGCGCATCTCTGGAGGCGGGGACTGCCTGCCGCGCAGGTGCTGGTCCAGACCATGCTCCACGCGGGGCTGCGCAACGGACAGGCGGAGAAGGTGGACCCGACGCTCGCGCGGCTGCTCGGACATCCCGCACGCACGCTGCCCGACTACGTGCGCGACCACGCCTCGCTGTGGAGCAGGACGCCGGCGCGCTGACGAAAGGCCCCTCATGAACACCGCACTCGACGAGCCGCTGCCACGTGCCCTGCCCCTGTCCCGCGCCGAGGACGACGTGGCGCGGCGCCTCCTGGACACGCCGCCGCGCGAGAGCTTCCGCCCCGAGTTCGTCGCGGGGCTCCCGCAGCCCGCGCGAGCCTGGCTCACCCACGCCATCGCCCCGGGCACGCCGCTGTGGCGCACGTCCCGGCTCACCATGCACGGCACCCTCAAGATAAGCGGGCGCTGGCTCCCCTTCGAGGCCACCCAGGTCCACGCTCCCGGCCGGGGCTTCCTGTGGAAGGCCCGCGCGCGGATGAAGGGGCTACCCGTCGTGGGCCATGACCTCTACGCCGACGGCCGCGGCGAGATGCGCTGGAAGCTGCTGGGGCTGGTGCCGGTGGCGACAGGAGACGGTCCGGATATCGCCCGCTCCGCGCGGGGCCGGCTGGCCGCGGAGACCGTCGCCATGGTCCCCACGTGGCTGGTGGGCCCCCACGTCACCTGGTCCGCGGAAGGCGCGCGCACGGCCGTGGCCCACTTCACCATCGACCAGGAGCCCTTCGACATCCGGCTGGAGCTGGGTGACGCCGGAGCCCTGCGCCGCGTGAGCTTCCAGCGCTGGGGCGCGCCCCGGCCGAAGGACCCCTTCGGCCTCCACGCGTTCGGCTGCGAGGTGCTGGAGGAGCGCACCTTCGCGGGGCTCACCGTCCCCTCCCGGATGCGCGCGGGCTGGTTCTTCGGCGAGCCGCGCTTCGAGTCGGAGGGCGAGTTCTTCCGCGCCACCATCGACTCGCTGCGGCCCCTCTGAGCCGTCAGAACGTGTACTTCACCTTCGGGAAGATGGCGAAGGCCGCGATGTTGGGGCCGATGACGTAGCGGGCCAGCAGGTCCGCGCCCACCGAGAAGTGGTCCATGCCCGTGGCGTACTCCAGGCCGAAGCCCAGGCCCGCGTTCGGCGCGCTGACGGCACGGCCCGGGTCTCCCGAGTCCGGGTCCACCGGCGCCGGGTCCAACCGAGTGTAGCCCGCCACCAGCTTCGGCGTCAGGTACAGCCGGTCCATCACCTTCACGTGGTACGCCGCCGTGAGGTCCAGGAAGGACATGGTGAAGTTGTCGGACAGCGCGCACGTCTCCGTGCCCGGCAGGTAGCCCGCGAAGCAGTTCTGCGCGGACGAGCCCAGGCCGAAGTGCGCCCCCAGCGACAGCTTCTCCGTCAGGTCATACCCGAGCCCCAGCTGCAGGTACGTCTGTGCATTCGAGTAGGCGTTCTCACCGCCCAGCGTGAAGAACACGCCGATGTCCGTCTCGGTGAAGAAGCCGCGGCGCGGCTGGAACTCCACCCCCTCCGGGGGCGTGGCCGCCAGGGCCGGAGACGACAGCAGCGCGAGCGCGGCGAGCAGCATGGACTTCTTCACGGGTCCTCCCGACTGACGTGCCCCCCGGTGGTCCCACCAGGAGCGACGCCGGACGTTAATGATGCCCCCCTCATTCCGGCAATCAGGGGCGGAAACGAAAGTGGCGTGGACCGCTTCGTCCACGCCACTAGAGAACAACGCAGCCTGCGCGAACCGACTACCCCTCGGCGCCCTCGCCGCCACCACCGGAGGGCGAGAAGAGCCACGGGTAGGTCACCGACACCACGCCGCCGCCCTTGGGCTCCGGGAACTTCCAGCGACGGATGCGGGACAGCATGCACTGCTCGGCCTTGGTGTTGCTCAGCGTCGACTCGGAGACGCTGGCGTCGGACACCGCGCCCGTGGGGTCGATGACGAAGGCCACCGCCACCTTGCCGGCCAGGCTCGGGTTCTTGTTCAGCTCCGACTCGTAGCAGTACTTGATCTCCCCCTGGTGCCGCCGGATGACCTTGGCGATGACGTCCTTGTCCAGGCCACCCACCACCGTCGTCTTGCCGGGAATCACCTTGGTGATGGACTTGCCGCGGCCCCCCAGGTCGATGCCACCCGAGCCACCCGCGCCGCGCCCCGTGCCCTGAGTGCCCAGGCCGCCGATGCCCAGCGCCGTGCCGCCACCGCCGGTGCCCGTGCCACGCGAGCCCAGGCCGCCCACGCCCTGCGCGTCACCCATGGCCGCGCCGCCCTTGAGGCCGCCCAGCGCGTTGTTGAGGCCCGTGCCGAAGCCGCCGGGGCCGAACACGTCCGAGGCACCGCCCTTCATGCCCTTGAACGCGCCCAGCAGGCCCACCTTGCCCACCACCTGGCGGTCCTTCTCCTTCTTGCTCTTGTCCACCACCGGCGTGCCGGGCTTGGAGGGAGCCGCTTCCGCCTGCTTCGCCTCCTCCTTGCCGAACTTGCCCTCCTCGTCCTTCGCCTTCGCGCCCTCCTCCACACCGGTGAGCTGGAGCTTCTTCGCCTCCAGCTTCTTCTCCGGAGTGATGAGGAACTTCGCGACGCGCTGCTGGGACTCGAAGATGTCCGCCGTCTCCGGCCGCTCCGCGCGCGGCGTCAGCACCATGGCCAGGATGACGGCCAGGCCCGCGAGCAGGCAGATGCTGGTGATCTTGAAGAACGTGTAGTCCGCCTCGCCCAGCGACGTGGCGGTGATGGCCGGCGAGGGCCGCACGTAGCGCGCCACGAAGGCCACCGTGCCGAGCGACACCTCCACCCGGTCATGCAGCCCCAGCGTGAGCACCTGCTCCTTGTCCTCGCCCGTGCCGGTGAGCGCCCCGGTGGCGCGCAGCGCGTCCTTGGAGCGCACGTCGCCGCGGTTGGTGACGATGAGCCCGGAGCCCGCGGGTGCGCGGACCTCGAGCTTGTCACCGTGGCTCACCGCCAGCACGTGGCGGGTGCCCACCGACGGCGTGAAGACGTGGAAGAAGTTCTTCTTCCCCTCGCCGATGGTGACGGGCACGCCGTCCTTGAAGTGCTGGACCTCCAGCAGCTGGTCGCCCCAGAGCATCGCCACCTGGAGCACCTTCGCGTCGGGGGCGGGCATCGCCTCCGGCGGCAGGGGCTCCTGGAGGTGAGGGAGCACCGACGGCTTCACCGCCACCGCCGGCGCCGGAGCCTTCCGCGCCTGCGGCGCCTGGGGACTGGCCCGGTTCACCGCCGGAGGTGCCATGGGAGGCACCACCGGGGGAACGGGCCGCTCCGTCCGCGCCGAGACGCCGGAGGCCGTCACCTCCATCCGGTGCTGCGGTGCCGGCGCGGCCCGCATCGGGAGGCCCATGCTGGACGGTGGCGTCACCACCTCCGGCATGGACACCGCGACAGGTGCACGCTGCGTCACCGAGCTCTGGAAGACCGGTCCCGACACCTGCGCGCCCGCGGGCACGTGGCGCAGGGGCTCGGGGGCTCCGAAGAGCACCTCCACCCGTGTGCCACCCACCATGAGCACGTCCCCGGGCTTGAGCGCCGTGGGGAGGACCAGCCGCTGTCCCCGCACCTCCGTTCCGCCCTCGCTCCCGAGGTCGATGGCCGTGACCGAGCCGTCCTTGTCCACCTTCAGCATCACGTGGAGATTGGAGACCCGCGGATCCTGAATCTTCACCGCCGCTTGGGCGCCCGACCCCACAATGACGCTCTCCGCTTCCGACACGGCCTCAACCGTGGAGCCATCAGGCCCGGTGATTCGAAGCGTCAAGCCGTTGTTCTTCGCCGCCGCCATGAGGATTCTTCCTTCTTCCCTTCCGCTCCCGAAAACGACCGACCGCCGCCGCCGCCCCAACTGCTAAAGGTCATCGACTGACTTCTGCAACTCCGGATCGAAGTTCTCCCGGACCTTGATGAGGCTCTGGAAGTCCGTCTTCTTCCGGTGGAGCACGTACGAGCCTTCCGGCTTCGTCAGCTCGCCCTCCACCGCGACATCGGTGAAGTCGATCACCGTCTTCTTGCGGTACACGGTGCGGTCCTCCTCCTGGATGACCTTCACCGTGTCCTTCGACTCCTGCGCCACCGCTGCCGTCGGCGCCACCCAGAGCCCCATCACCACCGCCACCGATGCCAGTCGCCTCATTCCGAGCCTCCCATTCGCTTCATCGGGTGAGACAGCGGGTCTTCCAACAGGTTCCCGCAGGTCCATTGCACAGCGCGATCCAACCCCAAGTCCCTGAATCCTAAGGAACTTGCCTGCCGCCTGCCACGCGGGGGCCCGGAAGGTGGAAAAAACTTCCACTCCGGACCGCCACAAACTGCTGTCCTCTAGGGGACTTGCGCGGGCGCCGGGGCCGCGCCGGCTGCATTGCCAGCAGCCGCCGGAACCGGGGCCGGAGCCGGGGCGGAGTCACCGCCAGCAGGCGCCGGAGCCGCCGCGGGAGCCTCGGGCGCCGCGCCCTCGACGGGTGCCGCCGCGTCGCCGGACGGTGCCGCCGCGCCTTCAGGGGAGGCCTCGCCCTCGACGGGAGCGGTGCCCTCCGCGGGCGGCGCGCTCTCGTCCTGTGGCAGTTGCTGGAGCAGGTTGCCCCCGCCGCCCGTGGCCTCCTGCTTCTTCTCGCCCTCGCCCTCCGCGGTGGCGGGAGCCGGAGGCGGAGCCTTGAGCATGTTGGTCAGGCCCTGCACCTTGGCGGTGATGAGCTGCTTGTCCTGGTCCGTGGTCGTCTGCAATGACTTGCAGCGGTCGAGGAAGGCGATGGCCTTCTCCCAGCCGGAGCGGTCCGAGGCATACGCCCAGCCCGCGCCGCACACGGCCTCGGGCAGGTCCGCGCGCCTGGCGAGCACCTTCTCGAAGGCCTCGCCCGCGGCCACGCCCTTCTTTGGATCTCTCCCCTTCTGGCCGTCCAGCGCGTAGGCCAGGTACAGGCGCGCCTCGGGCGACTCGGGCTCCAGCTCGGTGACCTTGGTGAAGGAGCGCTCCGCGCCCAGGTAGTCGCGGTAGCTCAGCGCCATGGCACCGAGGTTGAGGTAGCCGGGCGCGAACTTCTCGTCGAGCGACACCGCCTTCTGGAACTGGGCGAGCGCGCGGGCGCGGTCCTCCAGCTTCAGGTAGACCATGCCGAGCAGGTTGTAGAGCGAGGGGTCCTTGTCCGCGTGCTTGAGCGCGGTGCCGGCGAGCAGCTCCGCCAGCCGGTACTGCTCGCGCGCATAGGCCACCTGCGCCAGGTTCTTGTACGCGCCCGGGTTGTCCTTGTTGCGCACCAGCACGCGGCGGGCGGCGGCCTCGGACTCGTTCAGCTTGCCCGCCACGCGGTACGTGATGGACAGGCTGTTGAGCAGCGACGCGTCGTGCTCGCGGCCCGGCGTCTTGAGCGCCTTCTCGAGGATGGCGAGCGCGTCCTCCGCCCGGCCCCCGTCACGGTGCAGCACGGCCAGGTTGACGGCCGACGGCACGTGGCCCGGGTCCAGGAGGAGCACCTTCTCGTAGGCGACGCGCGCGTCGTCCATGCGGCCCTGGCGCTCGGCGATGACGCCCAGGTTGAACTGCGCGTTGAGGCTCTGCGGCGACTTCGCGACCACCTTCTCGAAGCCCTGCCGCGCGCCGTCCAGGTCACCGGCCTCGTACGCCTGGAGCGCGGTGGAGAACAGCGTGTTGGCGCCGCCCTCGTTCGACGTGGCGACGGGCACCGGCTTCTGCTCGGGCGCGGCCTGCTGCGAGGTGGGTGCCGAGGGCGCCGGGGTCTCCGGCATGACCGAGGGCTTGGGCTGGGGCCCCGACGCGCACGCGGCGGTGAAGGCCAGCGAGCCCGCGAGGAGCGAACGGAACCAGTTCATCTGCGTCTTCCCTGTTCCTGCATGAAGGGTGTTGAAGCGGTTGCGCGTCATCACGGCCGCACCTCCCCGAGCGAGGCGGTGGGCGCCTTGTCAGCGGCGGGCGCCGGCGGCTGCTGCGCCGCGTCCGCGGGAGCGGCCGGAGCGGCGGGCTTCTGCGCGGGAGCCCCGGGCGCCGGGGCCGCCGGAGCGGGGGCCGCGGACGCCGCGGATGCGCCCTCCAGCTCGCGGGCCAGGTCCGCGCGAGCCATGGAGTCGCTGTCGCGGTAGCCCACCTGGCGGACCTGCGCGTACGAGCCCGGGCGGTAGCGGTTCACCTGGTCCTGCGCGGCCAGCGTCCACTGGTTGTAGATGCCCAGCTCGTAGGCCTTCTCCAGCGCCTTCTCCAGGGCCTCGGTGGACTTGTCCTCCAGCGGCAGCGCCAGGTTCTCCAGCTCGCCGCGGTACATGGCCAGCTGGTCCTCGTCGAGCCCGGCCGGGTCCGGCGAGTCCATGATGTTGCGGGCGAAGTCCGCGTACGCCAGGCCGATGCGCGTGAGGGCCGCGATGCCCCAGTCGCCGGAGCCGGTGGCCAGCACCGCGAGGTACTCCTTCTCCAGGCGCTGGATTTCACGCTGCTTGGCGCCCAGGTCGCGGCGGATGGTGCTCACCCGCGAGAACTTGATGTCCGTGTAGCGCTTCCACGCCGGCTCCAGCGCGAGGAACCGCGCGTAGCCGTAGGCGTTGAGCACCGCCACGTCCTTGCGCGCCGCCTCGGGCAGCCGGTTCCAGGCGCGCACCAGCTCACCCTGCACACGCTCCTGCTCGCGCACGTTCTTCAGCTGCTGGTAGGCGAGCAGTTCGTGGTAGCGGGCCAGGTACACCTGCTGCGCGTTGGAGCGCGAGTCGCGGCCGTACGTCTCCGCGAAGGCGCCAAAGGCCCGGGCCGCCTCGCTCCACTTCTTCTCCTTCTCCCAGACCTGGGCGGAGGAGTACGCCACCTGCGGCACGTCCTTGCGGTCCTTGAAGCGCGTGACGTAGGCGGTGTACGCGGCCACGGCCTTCTGCGGCTCGCCCGCGCCCTCCCACCAGACGCCGGCGTTGAACTGCGCGTCCGCCACCCAGGCGCCCGCCTCGTCCACCAGCGCCTTGCGCTCGGCGGCCTTCTGCGCGCGCTTGGAGTCCCCGTCCGTCTCGGCTCCCGGCGTGTCGCTCTTCTTCGCCGTGGCCTTCGCCTTGCGGCTCTTCGCCTCGGCCTCCTGCGCCTTCACCGCCGCGTCGTAGTTGGCGATGAAGGACTCGGCCATGGTGGCGGCCTTGCGGTACTCGGCCACCTTCTCGTAGAGCCCGGCCAGCGAGTAGCGCGCCTTCAGCTCGAAGGGGCTGCGCGGGTACTCCTTGAGGAAGCGCTCGCCCGCCTCGAGGCCGCGGTCGATCTCCCCCGCCTCCTGCGCAATCACCATGGCGTAGGTGAGCGCGCGGTCCGCGTTCTCCGACTTGGGGAACTCGGCGACGAACTTGAGGAACTCCTCGGCGGCCTTCTTCGGGTTCTTCTCCTTCTTGTAGACGACCTCGTCCACCCACTTGTAGTGGCTGCCCTCCACCACGCGGGCCACGCGGGTCGCGAAGTCGGTGCCGGGCTTGGACAGCTTCTTGTTCGCGAGGAACTTGCGCGACAGCGTGCTCAGCTCGAACCACTCCTCGCGGCTCTCCAGCACGTACATGGTGAGGTCGGCCGCGTCACGCGAGCGCCGCTCCTCGGGGAACTTCTCGATGATCTCCCCGAAGCGCCGGGCCGCGTCCACGAAGTGGCTGCGGTCGTAGAGGATGACGGCCGCCTGGTAGCGCAGGTCGATTTCGTCCTGCGTGTCCGGGTACAGCTTCACGTAGGTGTCGCACGCGGCGACGAGCCGGTCCTCGAACTTCGTGAGGGGCTCCTCCTCGCGCTCCTTCGCGTCGCGCTTGACGATCTTCTGCCGGGCGACGTCACCCTTGTCCTTCTTCTCGTCGACCTTCTGGCCGTCCTTGAGGTCGCTCTTCGTCAGCTGGCCGCGCTCGATCTTCACCAGCTTGTCGTAGGCGAGGATGGCGTTGTACGCGGCGCTCTTGCGGTAGGTCTCGTTGGAGACCTCGCGCGCGGAGTCGCGGTCCGGAATCTTGAACGCGACGACGGCGTCGTACTCGGCGGCGGCGGCCTGCCACTCCTCCAGCGCCCAGAGGATCTCGGCGTAGAAGAAGCGCAGGTTGAAGGCCGAGTCCGCGACGAAGTCCGGGTTGGAGTGGGAGGCGAACGCGTCCACGTACTGCTTGTAGATGTCGCGCGCGAGCCGGTAGGTCTCCACCTGGCGCGTCTTCTGCGCCTCCTGGTGGTACTCCGTCACCATGACGCGCATCGCCTCTTCCGTGACGTTGAAGGCGTTGCGCAGGACGGTGACCTTGCCCTCGTTGGCCTTCCACCACTCGCCACCCGGGCTGTACAGGTCCACCATCCGCTTCATCTCCTTGCGGACCTGCTGGCGCTGGCGCAGGCCCTCATAGGCGCGGACGATGGCCTGCTGGTACTCGGGGGCGCTGGCGCCCATGGGCTCGTCATCCACGAGCGTGCGGTACGTGAGGATGGCGCTGTCGAAGTGGCCCGCGTCCACCAGGCCCGCGGCCGTCTTCGCGATGAGCCGGCCCTGGCGCTTCGCGGGGGCCTTCTCCTTGAAGTACGCGATGGCCTGCTTCGGCTGGTCCAGCTGGACGTAGAAGACGGTGAGGTCGTTGAGCGCCTCGGTGCGCAGGTCGCCCAGCTCCTCCTTCTTCGCGGAGTAGTCCACCACCTCGTGGAGCTTCTTCAGGCCCTCTTCGTAGTCACCGGTGTTGTAGTCGCACCAGGACAGCTTGTAGACGGCGTACGCGTAGATCTTGGGCACGCCGGAGTCGCGCGCCTTCTCGTAGTTCTGCTTGGCGGGGACGAGCTTGTTGTTCTCGAAGTAGTGGTTGCCGAGCTGGATGTACGCGTCCGGCACGAACTGGGACTTCGGGAAGTCGCGGATCAGCTCCTCGTAGCGGGCCACGGCGTCGTCGCGGCGCCCCAGCTCGTAGAGGTTGTACCCCATGGAGAAGAGGACCTCGTCGCGCTGCGGGTACTGCGGGTACGCGCGGAGGATGTCCTCGTAGATGGTCATCGTCTCGGCGCGGTACCGCTCGCTGTCGCGGTGGTCCTGCTTGGGCGCCTCGAGCTTCTCGCCACGCGCCACCGCGGCGTCGTACTGCTTCTCCGCCGCGAGGAAGCGGTCCATCTCCAGCCGGTAGAGGTACTTGGACTTCTCCCAGTACAGCTCCGACAGGCGGTAGAGCATCTCCGCCTTCTGGGCGTTGCCGTCCTGCAGCTTGGGGATGAGGCGCTTGAAGGCCTCGATGGCCTCGTCGCGCTTCTTGTCCGCGAGCGCGTCCTTCTTCGAGTCCGCGATGCGCGGGATGTCCGCGAACCTGGCGGTGGCGGGCTTCACACGCGCGGGGCCGCGACGCACGTCCTCCGGGGCCACGCCCGGCGGAGGTGCCTTCTCGTCGGCCTGCTTCGCCGTCGCGCCCTTCTTGTCGGAGGCCTTGCCCTTCTCCGACGCACCAGGGGTCTTCGACGCCGACGCCGAGGCGGGCTTCTTCACCGCCTTGCGGGCCGGCGGTTCCGCCGCCTCTCCCACCCCGCCAGCAGCGAGCGCCACGCCCACCGCCAGCGCACCGAAACGAAGTACCACCTTCATGCGAGCTCCTGCCGTGAAGCCGACCCGGCACCTGGGCGGCCATGCGCCCAGCGACGAGGGACGACGGAAAGTAGATGTCCACCCTGGGAATGAGAAGTGCCCTGGAATGACTCTTGCGACCCGTAACCACTTGTCAGGCCAGGACTTCTTCCGGCTGACAACGACAGAGGGGGCAGCCCCGGCGCAGCGTGTGCGCGGAAGCGGCCCCCTCGAGGGTACGGCCTTGGGCAACGTGAGCCCATGGACTCACTGTTGCTGTTGTTCAGGTGCCTTCGCGGGGCAGCCACGCTTGAGCGTGTATTGATAGTAGCCGATCTCGTCGATCCAGAATTCGCCCTGGAACTTCCAGTAGTTGTAGTTGGCCCCCGGCATCTTCGGCCGGTAGAGCGACTGGCGCGTCAAGAGCGCCTTCTGGTCCACGCCGGCCTGCAGCAGGTCCTTCTCGTCCAGCGCCGTCTGCACGCGGATGATCTCCGCCTGGTCGGAGAAGGTGCGCAGGTTGTCCGCCGCCTCGCGGATGCGGCTCTTGGCCAGCGTGCCGCCCACCTGCATCAGCGTGCCGCGAACGTCCTCCAGTGAACCCATGGTCTGGGCCGCCATGGGCGAGCCGCGCCAGCCGCCGCTGCTCAGCTCGCGCTTCTCCTTGTCCACCTGGTCCAGCATCCGCATCACCTCGCGGATGCGCTCGTTGTTGCGCAGCCACAGGTACACCGGGCGCGGCAGCCGGCGGTTCTCCGCGGCCACCAGGTTGTAGGCCTGCACCAGCTGGGTGTCGTCGGCGGTGAAGGGCTCCAGGCCCTTGGCCATGGGGCCGTAGAGCTCGTCGAAGGCCGCAAGCGTCGTCTTCACCTCGTCGTAGAGGCACGAGTAGTAATAGACGGTCGCCTTGAGGATCCACGACTCGGGCTGGAAGGCGCCCTCGAACTGGGGCGCGTGGAGCGCCTGGAGGCTGCCGAGCGCGCCGCCGAAGTCCTCGTTCTGGAAGCGGGCGAAGCCGTTCTCGAAGAGGGCCTGGTCCCAGTAGCGCGCGTGGCGCGGCACCCGCTCGTAGGCGGCGGTGGACTCGGCGTGCTCGCCGCGGCGGTAGTGCAGGCGGCCCAGGCTGAGCAGCGCCAGGTGCTGGGTGGGCTTGAGCTCCACCTGCGGGTCCTTCGCGGCCAGCACCTCGTTGAAGGCGGCCAGGGCCTCCTTGTCCAGCGTCTCGCCCTCACCGGGACGGCCGGGGAAGCGCGGGTCGGAGAGCACCACGCCCAGGAGATAACGGGCCTTGGCGTAGACGCGGCTGTCCCTGGGGACGGCCTCCAGCAGCAGGCGCGCCTCCTCGAAGCGGCCGCGGCGCTGGCTCACCGTGCCCACGAGGTAGTTGATGCGGGCCAGCACCTCCTTGGGCAGCGTCACCCACCTGTCGCGCACCTCGTCCGTGTAGGCCTGGTTGAGGATGCTGGGGATGAGGTTCTGCTCGTCCAGCTGCTGCTGCATGTCCACCAAGCCCTCCACCGCCTTGAGGTACGAGGGGTGCGAGGGCCCGGCGTTGACGATGGCCGCGTAGGAGATGAAAGCGGAGACGGGCAGCCCCTTCTTGGCGAGCGACTGGGCGAGGAAGTATTCCGACTTGCCCTTCACGTCGGCGTCGGAGGCGCCCTCGGAGAGCTGGAAGAAGAGCGGCGCGGCGGTGTCGAAGTCGCCCGCGTTGAAGGCGGCCAGCGCGCGGTTGTAGCCGCCCACGTCCTGCTGGGCGGGCACCGCGAGCGGCGCCAGGACGACGAAGAGGCTGAGCAGTCGTTTCATGGCGAGTGGGGCCTTCATGTGCGTCAGAAGAGGATGGAGAAGCCGGCGTAGAAGCTGATGTTGTTGAGGACGTCCGAGGAGGGCTCGGCCACCAGGTCGCGCCCGAGGATGATGTCCTCGCGGTAGTTCTTCTTCGTCTTCGGGTCCACGCCGTCGAACTTCTCGTACCGGCAGCTGCCGCTCAGGTTGAGCGACGCGAAGTCCTGGTTGCCCGCGCGCGCGGCCTCCAGCGCCTCGAAGTCGGCGAGGTTGCAGCCGTCCACCTTGTCCACGCGAGCGGTGTAGATGAGATCTCGCACCTCCATGCGCAGCGCGTAGGACTCGCCGAACTGGAGGCGGAAGCCGCCGCCCACCGAGCCGAGGAACTTGGTGCCGGTGTCGCCGAAGCGGGCCGGGACGTTGAACGTCTCGCCGTCCACCTCGTTGGCCACTTCCGGGCGGATGAGGTGGCGCGTGGAGCCGATGCCCGCGCCGCCGCTCAGCACCACGCTGAACTGCGCCAGCGAGTCATTGAGGAAGGCGAACTTGCCGTACAGCGGGGTGACTTCCACGCCCGCCTGCGCGCCCCACACCAGCAGCAGCGACGAGGCCGCCTGCGCCTG
Organism: Pyxidicoccus xibeiensis; assembly: GCF_024198175.1. Lineage (NCBI taxonomy): Bacteria > Pseudomonadati > Myxococcota > Myxococcia > Myxococcales > Myxococcaceae > Pyxidicoccus > Pyxidicoccus xibeiensis. Next base: position 42,356 of record NZ_JAJVKV010000020.1, on the reverse strand, counting down.
CTCGCGGACCTTGTCGATGAGCTCGAGGTTGAAGCTGCTCTCGTTCGAGTACCAGTTGTACTGGCCCATCACCTGGAACGCGAAGTTCTCCTGCAGGTGGTAGATGTACTGGAGCGCCGAGCCCGCGTGGTTGGTGTACTTGCCGTTCACCTGCACCGTCGCCGGGAACAGCGCCAGCTCGTGCTTGCCCTCGTCCGCGAAGCGCTTCTTCTGGACGATGTGCACCGACACGTTCGGGTTGTAGAGCGGCGCGCCGTGCACCAGGCGCTGCTGGTTGACCTCCGTGGTGCGCGGGGCCTCGGCGGCCAGCACCGGCGCGTCTTCCGGCGGGGCGGGCGTCTGGGGCGCGGCGGGCACCGGCTGCGCCACCGCGGGCGCCTCCTCGGAAGCCTCGGGCGCGGGCGCCTCGGCGGCGGGCTCGGTGTCCTGCGCGGGCGACTCCGAGGGGACGATGGGGTCCGGACGCGACGCGGGAGCCCGGGGAGCCTCCGGCTCCTGCTGGGGCTGCGCGGGCGGCGGCGGGACGGACGTCTCGGCGCCGGGTGCGGGCACGGGCGTGCCGGCCTGGGCGAGCGTGTAGGTCGGCGCCGGGTGGAGCGGCGCGGCGTGCGCGACGCTGGTGACGAGGAGCGCGAGGGACAGGATGGGTCGCATCGTCATGGTGACCTAGAAGGAGAAGGTGTAGCCAAGGTCGAACTGCACCAGGTGCGTGAAGCCGGGGCTGGGCGCGGCCTCACCCGTCTCGCGGCCAGCCTCCCAGTCGTCGCGCAGGAGGTTGACGCGGTACTGGTCGCGGAACACCCAGTCGCGCAGCTCCAGCCGCACGCCGTGCTTGCCCAGGACGAAGAAGCGGAAGCCCACCGCGGCGGACACCACCGGGGCCACCCGCGTCTCCTTCACCCAGTAGTCGTTGGAGGCCGAGCCCCGGTCATCCGGCGCCGAGCGGTCGTCGCAGATGCCCAGCTCGCGGTTCACCACCTGGGTGCACTGGATGACGGAGTTGCGCTGGAAGGAGCCCAGCCCGCCGCCAGCCCAGACGTACGCCTGGAAGTGCGCCGGCAAGTCCGACACCAGGCTCAGCTTCCCGTAGATGGGCGCCCACCGCACGCCGGCCACCCCGTGGAGGTTCATCTCCCAGAGGTCCTCCAGCTCGTCGGTGATGCGCTTGTCCTCGCGGTCCAGGAAGCTCTCGGAGATGGAGCGCGCCAGGCCGGTGTGGCGGCTGGCCGCGTAGCCGGCGCGGGCCTCGAGCGCGAAGGTGTCGAAGAGGTTGTAGGCGACCCCGGCGTTGAAGAAGTAGTGCGCCGTCAGGTGCGTCTGCACCGGGAGGCCCACGCCCAGGGACAGCTCGAGCTGCCCTCCAGGCTCGAACAGCCGGTTGCGGACGACGACGTTGTCGAGGACCTTCTCATCGTCGTCCTGCGCCGCGGCGACTGGCGCCGCCAGCGTGATGGCCAACGAAGCAAAGACGCGGAGCGTGCGTGCGATCATGGTTCCTGCCCGGCCCGTGGGGTGGGCCGCCGTGTGCGGGAGTCCAAAGCCTCCCCCATCCTGGGCGCCCGCGTCACCCGACGATCAGGCCCCTTCGTGGCGCATCGATGTGCACACGCCTTCCACGAGCGACAAGCCACGACGGCGAGGAGTCGGAATTCTTTTCACTCAGGCCCGCCACCGGCGCCCACAGGTGAACGTTTCCCCGACGCGCGCTGACGGAAAGCCTGAAGAAATGGGAGCCCGACGCCCCACATGGGGCCCACCTCAGCCCACCCGTGAGGACTCTCCGGCCGGCCAGGCGTGGCCCCGCAGCCCCGCAGCCCCGCAAAGCGGACGCCCCGCCCGGATGCCCGAAGAGTCGGGCCCGGAGGCGGGGCGTCAGGAGCAGTTGGAATGAAGCGCGCTCGAAAGGCGGACTAGCTGCGAGCGGCCTTGTGCTGCTCGCGCATGGCCACCTTGATGCTCGGCCGGATGTAGACGATGCCGTGGTTGTGGCCCGGGACGGCGCCCTTCACCAGCACGAGGCCCTTCTCCACGTCCACGCTGATGACGGAGAGGTTCTGCGTGGTGACCTGCTCCACGCCGTAGTGGCCGGGCATCTTCTTGTTCGGGTACGTACGGCCAGGCGTCTTGCGCTGACCGATGGCGCCCGGGTGACGCTGGTACTCGTGCGTACCGTGCGTCTTCGTCTGCGAGCCCTTGAAGCTCCAGCGGCGCATGACGCCGGAGAAGCCGCGACCCTTGGTCACGCCCGTGACGTCCACGAGCTGGCCCTTGGCGAACATGTCCGCCTTGACGGCGTCGCCGACGTTGAAGGAGGCAGCCTCCTCCGGCGTCACACGGAACTCCTTCAGGTGCCGGCGGTAAGGAGCGTTGGCCTTCTTGAAGAAGCCGCGCTCGGCGAGGTTCAGAATCTTCTCGCGAATCTCACCAAAGCCGATGGTCACCGCGGAGTACTGGTCCTTCTCCGGGGTGCGCTTGCCCACGACCTGGCAGGTGCCCACGTCGATCACAGTGACCGGGACGAGGTTGCCCTCATCGTTGAACACCTGGGTCATCCCGATCTTCTTGCCAATCAGACCCTTCACGTCGTCCTCACTGCCAGCGCTCGTAGCGCGGAAAAACCCAATAAAATCAATGACCTGGACTGCTCGCGTCCCCGCGGTCGCCAGGAAGCGGCGCAATGTAGCAGACGCGCCCCCCACGTCAAGCACTACGGGCGGGGGAAACCCCTACTGCGCGCGATCCAGCCGCGCGTAGAAGGGCGTGAGCTGCCCATCCGGGATGCGCTGTGCATACACGTCTTCGCCGAGCAGGAACAGCGCTTGATCCAGATAATCCTCCGCGGCCCGGACCTGTTCCTCCTGGGTGGCGATTGCCTGGTCGAGCTCCGCCATCCGCCCTTCGTGCTCCAGCTTGCGCGCCTCCTCCTCGTCCTCCATCTCCAGCAGGCGCTTGTGCGCCAGGATGCCGGCCGCGCCGGGCTGGCCGGGCGTGGGCGTCAGGGCGGTGGCCAGGCGCAGCTCCAGGTCCTCGAGCTCACGCCCCAGCCGCATCTGGGTGAGGCGGTTCTTCTTGAGGTTGGCGCGGGCGGTGTCGAGCGTGGCGGCGTCCTGGCCGATCAGCTCCATGTCCTTGATCTTCTTCTCCAGCTTGTTGAGGCCGTCCTGGGCGTAGCGCAGCTCCGCGCGCCGGGTGGAGAGCAGCTTGCGCAAGTCCCGGACCTTGCCCTCGATGGCATCCACCGCCTTCTTCCACTTCTTGACGATGGCGTCGTGCTTGGCCCGCTCCTCACCCTGCTGGGCCTGGAAGTCCTGGTACGCCGCGTCCTCGTCGTTCATCTCCTGCTCGAGCGCGGCCAGCTCGTCGCGCCGCGCCACCACCGCCTCCTCGGCGCGGTACACGCGGTCCATGGAGCGGGGGCAGTTGGGCTTGCCGGGCAACCTGTCCCTGGCCAGGTCGCCCAGCTGGAAGATGAGGTCGTTGTAGGTCTCCTTCGCCATGGGCGGATTTGTACGCCCAACGCGCGGGGACTGTCACCGGTAGAGCGAGCGGCTTCTCTACTTCTGGAGCCTCACGGCGCCTTCCGACCCCTTCATGGGCCGGCGGGCGCGTCGGCGGCCGTCGAGGGGCCGTGCATCACCGCGGCGAGCGCCCCCTCGGCCAGGGCGAGCAGCTCCCGGGCGCGGTCCTGCTCCTCGGTGCGGTTGAGCTCGCAGACCCAGGCGGAGGACAGGTCCGCCTGCTGGCGGGCCAGCTCGGCGGTGGTCTCGTAGCGGGCGGCGGACGCGCGGGCGAAACAGCCCTCGCGTCGCAGCTCCAGGATGGTGTCCGCATCCAGCTCGATGTCCTCTGGCGGAACGGGCAGCGGCCCCCGCCCCAGCGCGGCCAGCCGGGCCAGCAGGCGCGAGGCGTGCGCCCTGCAGAACGCGGCCAGCACCATCAGCCGCGCACGGACCCGTGCGTCGCCGATGCGCTCCGCCAGCGCTGTCATCCGCCGGGCGGAGACGACCTCCGCCTCCCATGCGGCGGCCAGCGCAGCGGCCAGCCGGGTATGCCTCGCACCCATTGACGTCCCCCGTTCCCTACCCTCTATGCCGGCAACGTAGGGACGCCCACCGCCGGATTCAACCGAGTGCCCGCTCGATCATCCAGTACCCACCAGCAGCCAGGATGCACACGGACAACACCTGCACCGTCCTCACGTACAGCGCGGGCCGGCGGCGCACCATGCGCAGCACCGGCAGCAGCGCCATGACGACCACCGCCTGCCCCAGCTCCACGCCCAGGTTGAAGCCCAGCAGCCCCGACACCACCGAGTCTCCCAGGCCGTAGCCGGCCAGCACGCTCGCGAAGCCGAAGCCGTGGATCAGCCCGAAGAGGAAGGTGATGAGGGCCCGGTGGCGGTGCTCGCGCAGCACCAGGTTCTCCACCGCCACATAGATGATGGAGGCGGCGATGGCGGCCTCCACCCAGCGTGCCCGCTCGGCATCCAGCACCACCCAGCCCAGCGCGGTGGCCCCGAGGGTGAGCGAGTGCGCCACGGTGAACGACGTCACCAGCAGCAGCACCCGCTTCAGCCCGCCTCCCACCAGCAGCACCGCCAGCAGGAAGGCCAGGTGGTCCACCCCGGTGAAGATGTGGCGCACGCCCAGCGACACCCAGCCGCCGAAGCCGCTGACGGCGGTCTTCGTGCCACCCTCCCCTCCCCCCTCGCCGGGGCCGGGGATGGACACGCTCGGCTGCGCGGCATCCGCGAAGATGGCGCCGGGCACCTCGCCGTCGAGCGAGCTGCCCAGGATGACCCGGTACCCCGCGGGCAGCACCGCCAGCACGGTGTACGTCTGCCGCAGCGGTCCGGGCGGACATATAAAGGATGCGGACAGCTCCACGTACGTCTGCCGCAGCAGCGCCGAGTGGGAGGTGCGCGCGCAGGGCTGGCCGCCGGCGGTGAGGGGAAGCGCGTCCCACACCCCCACCTCGAGCGCGGGGCGCCGGGCGTCCAGGTCCGCCTGGGACACGGTGCCATCCCCGTCCGCGTCGGCGGGCAGCAACAGGCCCAGCGTGCCCGCGGTCATCGTGAGCACCTGCCGGACTTCCGAGCTACGGGGCTCGCCCGAGGCGGCCCCTTCCGAGCCACGGGGCTCGCCCCCAGCGGGACGCTCCGGGGTGAGGCGGCGGACCTGCGAATAGAGGATGTCGGCGTCGTGCGCCGAGGCGACACCCGCGGTCACCAGCAGGACCGTGAGCAGCCACCGGTAGGAAGCCCTCGTCATGGGGGCGCGAGCCTGCCGTGCCGGCGGGCCCACGTCCACCCGCGAGGGGCTACTCCTGGATGAAGCGCAGTTGCACCTGCTGGCGCCCGCTCAGGCCCCCATGAAGCGTGCCGCAGTAGGGGCAGTAGAGCGCCTGGTCCCAATCCCACAACACCTTCAGGTCCTCCCCACAGCACAGCATGGGAAGGGTGCGCAGCAGCTCGTCCGCCTCCGGGTCCATGGGGCCGGGCAGCGACTCCGGCGGCACCGACACGAAGGTGGGCCGGGGGTTCTGCGCCAGCGTCCGCGACACGTGGGCCATCTGCTCGTACCGCACGTGGTTGGCCCACGCCCGCGCCACGCTCTCCAAGTGCGTCTGCTGCGCGGGCGTGAGGAAGGCGTCCGCGTCCGCCCGCTGGCCACAGTAGGGGCAGCGCCACTCCGGCACCCCTTCCGAGCCCTCGTGCGCGTTCTCGAAGGTGAAGAAGGCCTGCAGCTTGTGCAGCACCGCGCGCGCGTCGAACGGCCCAGGCCTCATCTTGAAGGGGCGCTGGCAGCCCGGACACTCGCGCCGCGTGAAGCCCGCGGTGTCACGGGGCAGCTCCAGCCCCGAGACCTCCGTCCTGGCCCCCTTCATGGGGACGCCGCCCGGCGGCCGCGGCCCTGCGACGTCACGGCCAGCAGGAAGGCCACCATCGAGAACAGCAACAGCAGGTGCACCCAGTAGCCCTCGGTGGAGCCCGTCGTCAGGCCCAGCCCCCACAGCACCAGCAGGATCATTCCGATTGTCCAGTACACGCCGCACCTCCTCGCCCCACACCCCTGGCGCGGGCAAAGCTAGGAACGGGTACCGGACCGGGCAAGCCAGTCCTTTTCACAGCCTCTCGTTGGGAAACCTACGACCCAACCCGGGCATTTTTTCCGACTCGCGAGGGCGCTCGCCCGGCCTTGCATGGAGAGATCATAAGGAGAGATGGGGGGAAGAGCGGCATGGCACGCCGCCTGCTTAGGCGCCGACCCGGTGAAGTTGGTTGGAGTTGCAGGTTCAGCGGACGCGGCCGCACGGCCGCCGGGGAGGGCGGGATGAGGGGCTGGACGGTGGCGGTGACGACGGCGGCGATGCTGGTGGGAACGGGGGCGCTCGCGTTTCCGGTGCAGGTTCCGGAAGGGCCCCAGGGCGAGTCGCTCGAGGTGATGGAGCTGCGCGCCCGGCTGAGCGAGCGCGAGGCCGAGCTGAAGGCCGCCCTGGTGAAGCTCCAGGTGTACGAGGACGAGGCCTACTACGCCGAGGCGGAGAAGCTGGGCGTGACGGACATGGTGAAGGCCTCGGGCCTGCCCGAGCGCCAGCAGCGCCGGCTGGCGGTGACCATCGTCCGCGAGGCGAAGCGCAACAACGTGGACCCGCTGCTGGTGGTGGCGGTCATCCGCTGCGAGAGCAGCTTCAACAACTACGCGGTGTCCCACGTCGGGGCCATGGGGCTGATGCAGGTGATGCCGGACACCGGCAAGTACCTCGCGGACAAGGCCGGCATCCGGCTGGGCCGCGCCAGCAACCTCTTCGACTCGGAGACCAACGTGGAGCTGGGGACGGCCTACCTGGCGGACCTCATCGCGCGCTTCGGCACCGTGGAGAAGGCGCTGGTCGCCTACAACGCGGGCCCCGGGCTGGCCAAGCGCATCCTCGCGAAGCCGGAGTCCCGTAAGAAGTTCATGGCGGGCTACCCCACCAAGGTCGTGAAGGAGTTCCGCAAGCTGAAGGCCCAGCAGGAGAAGCAGCTCACCCTGCGCGCCCAGCAGACGACGCCCGACCGCCAGGGTTGACCGGTGCGTGACACGCAAGACGACCGTTGCCTGACAGTCGCATGAAAGTTGCCGCCTGGGGGGCTGACGTTCTCTTGCGTCCGGGTGCACTGTTGCGCCCGGCTGAGAGCACTCCACGAGTCCCTTCGTGGAGCCCCCTGGTTCCAACGTTTCGCGGGAACGCCCTCGGCCGCCGTGCCCATCTCATCGGCACATCGTGCACACAGCATCTCTCTTGGGAGCGCACAGCAATGGCGGGGCTACAGATCCACCGTGAAGACGTCGCAGGCCGAGTCACCCTTCGGCTCGAAGGGATTCTGGACGGCAGGACGGCACAGGAGGTCCATACCTCCCTGGAATCACTGACGGGTCGTGAGGTCGTGCTGGACTTCACCCATCTGCGCGAGTTCAAGGACAGCGCGGTGGGCGTGTTGACGAGGGACCTGGTGCAGCGGCCCGTGCAACTGCGCGGCCTGGCCACGCACCACGAGCGGATGTTCCGTTACTTCGGTGTGGGCACGGGCGCCGCCCCGCGCCGCGCGTACTACACGCCCGAGGACATCCTCTCCGCGTAGTCGAGTCGCCCCGCCCCGTGGGCAGGCAGGCGTCCTTCATGGGACGCCGCGTGAACGGGGCATGCGGGTTCCAGGGTGAGTCGGATAGACTCGCGGCAGATGAATCAGCCTGCCCGCGTCCTTTCCCCTGTCCCTTCCCCTGCTTCCGCACGCTCGGCGATGGAACGGATCGCCACCCAGCTGGGACGTGCGGTCCAGGGCAAGGAGACCCAGACCCAGCTCGTCGTGACGTGCCTGGTGGCCGGCGGCCACGTCCTCCTGGAGGACGTGCCGGGTGTGGGCAAGACGACACTCGCGGAGGCGCTGGCGCGCACGTGCGGACTGAGCTTCGCGCGCGTCCAGTTCACCGCGGACCTGATGCCGGCCGACATCCTGGGCGCGCAGGTCTTCCACGCGCAGTCGGCCACCTTCCAGTTCCGCCCCGGCCCGCTCTTCCGTCAGCTCGTGCTGGCGGATGAGCTGAACCGCGCCCCTCCGCGCACCCAGTCCGCGCTGCTGGAGGCCATGGCGCAGGGCCAGGTGTCGCTGGACGGGTCCACCCATGCGCTGCCCGCGCCCTTCACGGTGGTGGCCACGCAGAACCCGGTGGACCTCTCGGGCACCTATCCGCTGCCGGACTCGCAGCTGGACCGCTTCATGGTGCGCATGTCGCTGGGCCACCCCGCCCCCGAGGTGGAGGCGCGGCTGCTGGCCACGCGCGGTGGCAGCCCGCCCCTGGAGGGCGTGGAGACGGTGTCCGGGCCGGAGGAGGTTGCCTCGCTGCGCTCCCTGGCCTCGGAGCTGAAGCTGGACGCGACGGTGTCGGAGTACGTGGTGCGGCTGGCGACGGCCACGCGCCAGCACGGCGACATCGAGCGGGGCGCATCCACGCGCGCGGTGCTGGCCCTGGGCGCGGCGTCCCGGGCCCAGGCGCTCTGGGAGGCCCGCGACTTCGTGACGCCAGGAGACGTGCGTGCGGTGCTGGTGCCCTGCTGGGCGCACCGCGTGCTGCTGCGCAGCGCCGTGCAGGGCGTGACGGCGCGAGACGAGGCGGCCCACCTCCTGGAGGAGATCTCCCGGAAGGTCCCGGCGCCGCGGTGAAGCCCCGTCGCAAGCAGGGGTGGGCCCGGCTGCGCGCGCTGCTGCGGCCTCCGCGCACCCTCAAGGTGACGCGCATCGGCCGCACCTATCTGGTGGTGACGTTCGGCGTGGGCCTGGGCGCGCTCAACACCGGCAACAACCTGCTCTACCTCCTGCTGGGCCTGCTGCTGAGCATGGTGGTGGTGTCCGGCGTGCTGTCCGAGCGCTGCCTGCGGGACCTGTCCGTGCGGCGCGTGGGCGCGGACGCGGCCTGGGCGGCGGAGCCCTTCGCCTTCCGGTGGGCGCTGAGGAAGAAGCACGGCCATGGCTTCGCCCTGGCCCTGTCCGAGGCGGACTCGCCGCTGACCGGCGTGGGCGGCGTGGGGTACCTGCCCGCGGGCGTGGACCACGTGGTGCGCGCGGACCTGATGGCGCCCAAGCGTGGCCCGGTGCTGCTGACGGGCGTGCGCATCACCACCACGTGGCCGCTGGGGCTGTTCGCCAAGTCGCGCGTCTTCCCGCTGGAGGGCACGCTGCTCGTGTACCCGCGTCGCGGCTACGCCTGCCAGGACCCGGGCGAGGCGGAGCGGGGGCCGGTGGGTGATGCCGGCAACCCGCGCCGCAACGACGGCACCGGAGACGTGGCGGGCCTGAGGGATTTGATGGAGGGCGAGGACGCGCGCCGCATCCATTGGCGCAAGAGCGCCGCCATGGGGAAGCTGCTGCGCGTGGAGCGCGAGCGCGAGGAGCGCCGCACCTGGGTGCTGGCCGTGGAGGCCGGACTCGAGGGAGACGCGCTGGAGCGCCGCTGCGAGGAGGTCGCCGCGCTGGCCCACCGCCTCATCGAAGAAGGGCACGAGGTGGGGCTGGACACGGCGGACGGGCGCCTGCGCCCCGCGGCCGGCACCGCGCAGGAGCGGCGCGTGCTCCGGGCCCTGGCGTGGCTGGGCCATGAAGGCCCCCGGAGCGACGCGGACGAGGAGGCGGCATGAGGCCGGGCACGCGGCTGCGACTGGTGCTGAGAGACCTGGGCTCCGGGTCCGCGTTCGCCTCCATGGCGGTGTCCGGGCAGCTGCCCACCTGGACGCTCGCGCTGTATGGCGTGGCGCTGGTGTGCGCGCTCGCGGGGCGGCGCCTGTTCGCGACGCGGGCGAAGCTCACCGCGCTGCTGCTGCTGGCCGTGGCGGGCGTGCTCGGCATGAACGTGCTGGCCGGCTCGGTCAACCTGGTGGTGGCCGCCTGCGCCTTCGCGGGCCTCATCGCCGCGCACCGCCTGCTGTCCGCGCCGGACCCGGCCACCGACGGTCAGGTGCAGCTGTCCGGCCTGCTGATGGTGGCGGGCGGCGCGGCCCTGTCCGGTGAAATCATCTACGGCCTGTTCCTGGTGGCCTTCGGCGTGCTGTCCAGCCTGTCGCTGGCGCTGGGCGTGGTGGAGGCCGCGGTGCCGGAGGGCGAGCCGGTGCCGGTGCGCCAGGTGATGCGGCCCCTGGCGGTGGGCGTGGGCTTCGCGGTGGCCGGCGCGGTGGCCTTCTTCATCCTCTTCCCGCGACTGAACTGGAACATGATGGGCCCGCGCGTCTCACCGGGCCTGGGCGCCGCCACCACGGGCTTCTCCAACACGGTGCGGCTGGGCGGCGCGGGCACCATCAAGGGCAACCCCCGCATCGTCCTGCGCGCCAGCCTCTCCCCGGACCCGGGCAACGCGCTGCTGGACGCGTACTGGGTGGGCCGCACCTACGACATCTTCGACGGGCAGGAGTGGACGAGTGTCAGTGGCGTCCGCAGCGCCAGCCAGCGGGTGGTGACGCTGCGGCCGGGCGGAGAGAGCCTGGTCCACCAGCGCGTGGAGCTGCTGCCCGCGTACGGCGGCCGCACGCTGGTGGCGCTGGAGACGCCGTCGAAGCTGGGCAACGCGGTGGCGAACACGCCGATGGGCAGCCGTCGCGTCGCGCTGCAGGAGCTCGGGGGCGGCGAGGTGCGCTTCCAGGAGCCCTCCCTCGGCTACACCTACGAGGCCTACAGCCTCCCTCCCGGTGGCAGCGGCCACGAGTTCCGCGACCTGCCGTCCGACGAGCAGGATGCGCTGCTCACCCTTCCGGAGGGCCTCGACGTGCGCGTCGGGCAGACGGCCGCGCGGGTGCTGAATGGCGAGCGCGAGCCCCTGGCCGCCGCGCGCAAGCTGGCCGACTGGCTGCAGCAGGGCCACGCGTACACGCTGGAGCTGAGCGGGGACGTGGCGGATCCCCTGGCCGACTTCCTCTTCGAGCGCAAGGCGGGCCACTGCGAGCACTTCGCCACCGCGCTCACCCTGATGCTGCGCACCCAGGGCATCCGCGCGCGCCTGGCCACCGGCTTCTTCGGCGGCGAGCGGGTGGATGGCAGCTACATCGTCCGCGCGGGGGATGCGCACGCCTGGACGCACGTGCTGGTGCCCGGACGCGGCTTCGTCACCGTGGATGCGACGCCGCCGGCCCACCGCGCCAGCCAGTCCTCCCAGGTCCTCCAGCAGCTGCTCAGCTTCTACGAGGCGCTGGAGGCGCGCTGGCGCAGCGCCATCGTCGACTATTCCTTCCGGGACCAGATGGACGTCGCGCGCTCGCTGGTCCGCCCGCCGCGCAAGCGGGGCGACCCGGACGCGCCCCCCAGCCGCATGCCTCCGCTCCGGGCGTGGGGCGCGGCGCTGCTGGCCGGCCTGGGCGCCTATGCGGCCTGGCGCCTGCTGTCTCGCTTCCTCGAGCGGGAGCGGCCGCACGAGGCCACGCGCTTCGTGGACGCGGTGGAAGCCCAGCTCGCCTCCGCCCGAATCGACCGCCGCGAGGACGAGTCGCTGGAGGAACTGGACGCGCGGCTCACCCGCGAGCACCACCCGCTCTCCCCCGCCCTCGTCCCCGTCACCCGCCGCTACCTGGAGGCCCGCTTTGGCGGCCGCCCGCTGCGGCAGGGTGAGGCGGAGCAGCTGCTCGGCACCCTGAAGCGGGCCATCGCCGCGGAGGCGCGTCGCACCGCCGCCGAGAGCCGCGAGCCCCGCGCCCGCGCGTCCTGAGCCCCGGCGCCGGGCAACTGCAACCGTGCTACCCCGGCCATCCGGACACAGCACCGCTCGGTGCTCTGCCCCCTCTCCGGGCGTCGAGTCTCGCCTCGAAAAAGGCACCTGTTCGTGGCGGCGACAGTCGTTACGCCTTTCCGGGCAGGACGGCCGTGGACTTCTCACGGGCGCCCCTGCGTGGACCGTCCACCCGCCGGGTGCGCGGCCCTCCGTCTCAACGGCACCCGGCCAGGCGGGCCGGGGCCCTCACGTGGGAGGCCACTTGCGGACAGCTCTGAACTTCCTACCTCCTCGTTTCCGAGGCCTCCATTTCGAGGCGTTGTAACGGTTACAGCAATTCCGCCTTGTACACGGGCGCCGACCTCGCCAACCCCCCGCGAATATTGGGGAAGCCATTGTGCTGCAAGTTGGCACCGCCGTTGCTCAAGGCACCCTTCGTCAAGTTGTCAGGCGGTCCGAAAACCTTTATCGGCCTCCCAAGCGAGGCCCCGTCGGGAGACACCATCCATGCAGGCTTCCACCGAGCAGTCGTCCAACTCCGGCTCCCTGGCGATGTACCTGTCGGAGATCAACCACTACTCCCTGCTCACGGTGGAGGAGGAGCAGGAGCTGGCGCGCCGCTTCATCAAGGGAGACCTGGCGGCGGGCCACCGCATGGTGACGGCCAACCTGCGCTTCGTCGTGAAGGTGGCCTATGAGTACCGCTCCTACGGCATCAAGATGTCCGACCTCATCCAGGAGGGGAACATCGGCCTGATGAAGGCCGTGCAGAAGTTCGACCCGGACAAGGGCATCCGCCTCATCTCCTACGCCGTCTGGTGGATCCGCGCGTACATCCAGAACTACATCCTGAAGAGCTGGTCCCTGGTGAAGCTCGGGACGACGCAGGCCCAGCGCAAGCTCTTCTTCAGCCTGGCCCGCACCCGCCGCGAGCTGGAGAAGTTCGGCACCGGCGAGGCCGTCGTCAATGTCGACGACATCGCCCGCCGCCTGCACGTGAAGCCCGGCGAGGTCCGTGAGATGGAGCAGCGCATGGGCGGCCGGGACCTCTCCCTGGACGCGCCCATGGGCGAGGACGGTGGCAACAGCCACGTGGACTTCGTGGTGAGCGCCGCCGCGCCGCAGGATGACGAGTTCGCCGACAAGGAAGAGGCCGGCCTCATCAACGCCCGCGTCCGCACCGCGCTGATGCGGTTGGATCCGCGCGAGCGCTTCATCATCGAGCAGCGCGTCATGAACGAGCGCCCCATGACGCTCAAGGAGCTGGGCGAGCACTTCGGCTTCTCCCGCGAGCGCGCCCGCCAGCTGGAGATTCGCGCCAAGGACAAGCTCAAGGCCGAGCTGGCCGCCCTGATGGCCGAGGTCGACCCCGAGGCCGCCGCCGCCATGCAGCAGTAGCCGCCTGACGCGACAGGTCGGGCCGGTTCCTTCCGGGCCGCGGCCCCTGCCAGCGCCTCCGTCCTCCCGGGCGGGGGCGCTTGCTATTTGAGGGCTCTGTTTCACGCTCGCTCGGCTCCCTGCTAGAAGGGGCGCGTTTCCCTTCTGTGAAGGAGCCCCCCGCTTGGCCCACGGCACACCGCCGCTCGTCGACGACCGCGTCCCCGTCGCGGAGACGCACACCGTCCACGCCCATTCGCCCTACATCCCACCGGACCGGTCGCCCCCGGAGATGACGATTCGAGCGCTGGCGCTCGGCTCCATCCTGGGCATCGTGTTCGCGGCCTCCTCCGTGTACCTGGCCATCAAGGTCGGCCTCACGGTGTCCGCGTCCATCCCCGTGGCGGTGCTCTCCATCGCCATCTTCCGGGCCCTGGGCAGCTCCAACATCCTGGAGAACACCATCGTCCAGACGACGGGCTCGGCCGGTGAGTCGCTCGCCTTCGGTGTGGCGGCGGCCCTCCCCGCGCTCCTGCTGCTGGGCTACGACATCAGCCTCACCCACGCCTTCCTCACGGCGGCGCTGGGCGGCGTGCTCGGTGTGCTGATGATGATTCCGCTGCGCCAGGGCCTCATCGTCCAGGAGCACGGAAGGCTCCCCTACCCCGAAGGCACGGCCAGCGCGGACGTGCTCATCGTCGGTGAGCAGGGCGGCACCAACGCGCGCACGGTCATCATCGGCTTCCTGGTGGGCGGCATCTACAAGTTCGCCTACTCCGGCATGAAGCTGTTCCGCGAGGTGCTGAGCACGCCCCTCAAGGGCCTCAAGAGCGCCACGGTGTCCACCGAGGTGAGCCCGGAGCTGCTCGGCGTGGGCTACATCATCGGCCCCCGGGTGGCCGGCATCACCTTCGCCGGTGGCGTGCTGAGCTACCTCATCCTCATCCCCGCCATCTCCTTCTTCGGCAGCGGGCTGGACACGCCGCTGCTGGTGCACAACGGCCAGCTCATCCGGGACATGTCGCCGGACCAGATTCGCAACGCGTACGTGCTGTACATCGGCGCGGGCGCGGTGGCGACGGGCGGCCTCATCTCCCTCATCCGCTCGCTGCCCACCATCGTCGGCGCCTTCAAGCGCAGCGTGGCCACGCTGCGCGCCTCCCGCACGCAGGGCGCCGGGCCCATGCTGCTGCCCCGCACGGAGCAGGACCTGCCCATCACCGTGGTGCTCGTCGGCAGCGCGCTGCTCATCCTGGCCATCTGGCTGTCACCGCCGCTGGAGGTGAACTTCATCTCCGCCATCCTCATCGTCATCTTCGGCTTCTTCTTCGTGACGGTGAGCGCGCGCATCACCGGTGAGATTGGCAGCTCGTCCAACCCCATCTCCGGCATGGTGGTGGCCACGCTGCTCGTCACCTGTCTCGTGTACCTGCTCATGGGCTGGACGTCGTCCGAGGACCGCTTCATGGCCCTCACCACGGCGGCCATCGTCGGCATCGCCGCGTCCAACGGCGGCACCACGGCGCAAGACTTGAAGACGGCCTTCCTGGTGGGCGGCACGCCCAAGCGGCAGCAAATCGCCCTCTTCGTCGGCGTGCTGACCAGCGCGATGTTCATCGGCCTGGTGCTGGTGACGCTCAACCGCGGCGCCACCGTCACCATCCCCGAGCCGCACCCGGGCGTGCAGGTCTCCGAGCTCACCCAGGAGTCGCGCGTGCAGCAGTCCTTCCCGTGGGCGGTGTCCCGCGAGGCCCTGGCCGCGCGCGGCCTGGACGAGGCCGCGTTGCGCAAGGCCGTCTGGGCGCAGGGCTACGAGCTGAACGCGCAGGGCGGCGCCCTGGAGCTGCGCAGCTGGCGCGAGGTGTCCGCGCAGGACCTGGCCGCCGTGACGCTGAGCCCCACGGGCGGCGCCAGCGTGAAGGTATCCGAGCTGGGCGCCGTCACCGAGGGCCCCAAGCGCACCTACAAGGAAGGCTACGTGCGCGGCGCGGACACGCCGGTGCCGGCCGGCAAGTACCTCGTCGACGAGGCGGGCACCATCCAGTACGTGGTGGACCCGGGCATCGGCGGCCGCGTCAGCGTGTACGAGGGCCAGCAGCTCACCCGCTACTCCGCCCCCAAGGCGCAGCTGTTCTCGCTCATCATCGACGGCATCCTCACCCAGAAGCTGCCGTGGGACCTGGTGCTCCTGGGCGTGTTCATCGCGCTGATGCTGGAGCTGTGCGGCGTGTCCGCCCTGCCCTTCGCCGTCGGCGTGTACCTGCCCATCAGCAGCAGCGCCCCCCTCTTCGTGGGCGGCATGGTGCGCTACCTCGTCGACCGCGTGCGCGGCGGCAGCGCGGCCGAGTCCGAGTTCTCCCCGGGCACCCTGCTGTCCTCCGGCTACATCGCCGGTGGCTCCATCGCCGGCGTGCTCATCGCCTTCCTGGAGATTGCCACGGACGGCGCCGGCACCCGCGCCCTCAACCTGCCGGCCTCGCTCGGCCATGAGGGCGCCCTGGGCGGCTTCCTCAACGCGGTGGGCGAGAGCGAGCTGGCGCACCCTCTCTGGTCCAACCTCTGGGGCCTGCTCTTCTTCGCCGGCCTCACCCTGTTCCTGCTGCGCTCCGCCATCCGCGGGCAGAGCGCCGCGATAGCGCCGCCCCCGCAGAAGTAGTCCCGGGGACGAGGGACTGACACGAGGCGGTGGGGAGCGCTCCCCGCCGCCTCTGTCATTTCAGGGCCCGCGCCTCAGAGCGACGGGACGGAGGGCGGCACGTCCTCGGGAAGCTCGGGGCCGGGGGCACTGCCGCCCTCGGCGCACACGTACTCGGCGCGCACCGGGGCGACGATGCCGAAGGTGGCGAAATAGACGAGGAGACCCCAGGCGGGCCACGAGACGTCCACCCGCGACAGCCCGTGCTCACACTCGCCCGCGGCCACGTTCACCGTGGTGAGGCCCACCAGGCTGACGCCCGTCCTCGCCCGGGCCTCCCCGGAGCGCGACGCGCCGCTGCGCACGCTCATCCGGAAACACCCCGTCAGCGACACCAGCAGCGCCACGCACGCCATCGTCCGCTTCATGCCCGTTACACCCCTTCGCCTGTTACATCCCTTCGGAGGATGCGCCGGCTCGTACCACACCCGGAAATCCCGGTCAGCCCGGGCGCTGTTTCATGGCTGTCACTTCAACATCGCGAACTTCCTGGGGTTGCCCTCCTGGGTAACGGGCAGAAATCAGGGTAGGCTTGGGATACCGCCCGAGCGGAGAGTTGCAGACGCATGGCCCAGCCCCAGAAAGCCACCCCAGACGCGAGCGCGGAAGCCGAGCTCTCTCCCGAGGCACGGGAGAAGGTGGAGCTGGCGCGGACGTTCACCTTCCACCTGCTGAAGGGCATCAAGCAGATCGGCATGTACCGGCACAACGAGACGCGCTTCCCGGAGTTCCTCGGGAAGGCGCTCGAGGCCCTCAACGCGTACACCGAGAAGCACGGCGCGCTGTCGCTGAAGGTGGAGATGCAGAACCTCCTGCTGTACGGGGAGCCGCTGTTCTCCGAGGACACGCCGCTGCCCTACAAGTTCTTCCGGGACGGCATCCGGCAGCTCATCTTCCGCCCGGGGATGCTGGTGGAGGAGCTGGTCACCTTCACGCTCATCGCCCTGTCCGAGCCGGAGCGCGGCTCCGAGGACGTGCTGGCGCAGCTGTGGCGCGCGGCCATGGAGCACGTCGAGTACGTGGTGGTGGAAGGCTTCTCCATGGAGAACGCCAGCGAGGAGGAGGTCCAGGTCGAGGTGGACAAGGTCGTCGGCTACCTCTACTCGCGCCTGCAGACGAACTCGGACGACTACCTGCGCTTCGCGCGTGTGTCCGCGGAGGACCTGGACGCCAGGCTGGAGGGCGTGGAGCAGATTCGCGGCCTGGTGGTGGGCGGGCGGCACGCCTCGGACGAGCTGAAGGCGAAGCTGCAGCGCGAAGTCATGGAGGAGGAGAACGCGCGGCTCTTCCCCAAGCTGGTGAGCGCCGTGTTCCAGGTGGTGGAAGGCGGCGTGGAGGACGCGGCGCTGCTCGAGGAGATCTTCGTGCAGCTGCTGGACATGCTCCTCCTGCAGGACGACTTCAGCACCATCAATCAAATCGTCCTCAAGCTGCGGGCCCTGTCGCAGCGCGAGGGCGGCGAGCCGCTGGGCCGGATGCTGGAGAACTTCCTCCACAAGATGGGCGAGGAGCAGCGCCTGCAGCGGCTGGGCGAGGTGCTCAGGACGACGCGCCCGAAGAACGCCTCGGACGTCACGCGCTACATCCAGGTGCTCGGCCGCGACTCCATCATCCCGCTCCTGACGGTGCTGGAGACCATCGAGCTGCCGGAGAACCGCCTGCTGCTGTGCGACGTCCTGTCGGGCTTCGCCCGCGAGCAGCCGGAGCCCTTCGTGGCGCGGCTGGTGTCGGACCGCCCGCAGACGGTGCGCGACATGGTGTACGTCCTGGAGAAGAGCAACCACCCGGACCGCATCAAGATGTTCGGCCAGGTGCTCAAGAGCCCCAACCTGGTGGTGAAGCTGGAGGTCCTCCAGATCATAGGCCGCGGCCGCACCGGCGAGGCCCGGCGCCTCGTCGTCGACGCGCTGAATGACTCCATCTCCCAGGTGCGCACGATTGCGGCGAAGCTGCTGCCGGAGTTCGACCGCGACAAGGCCTTCGTGGACCTGATGCGGGTGGTGCGCGACGCCGCGTTCGACAAGAGGACGCCAGACGAGCGCGCCGCGTTCTACACGGCCATCGGCTCCACCGGCACGCCGGGGGCACTGTCCATGATGCAGCAGCTGCTGACGGTGAAGCCCTCGCTGCTCAACAAGAAGCGGGTGCTGGAGGACAAGCTGCTGGCCATCCACGGCCTCGGTGGCGCGTGCTCCATCCAGAGCTACAAGATGTTGCAGGTGGTGGTGGAGGACAAGAGCCAGCCGCTCGAGGTCCTCACCGCGGCACGCAAGGCGATGTATCAGACCCGCAAGACATTGTTCGGGGACTCGGCGCTCCCGGAGGAGGCATAGACCCATGGCCGACAACCTGAAGATCAGCCACCAGGCCCATGAGGAGAACGTCAACGAGTTCGGCCGCGAGCACAACGAGAAGCTCCAGTCGCTCGCGCGCTCCATGGTCGCCGGCCTCTACATGCTGGTGCGCTCGGTGAAGATGTATGACCCGGAGAACGCGGTCTTCCAGAAGCCGCTGCACCAGCTCCAGGACATCATCAACCAGATCATCGGCAAGGAAGGCCGGCTGGAGCTGGCGGGCGTCAAGGAGTCCTTCTACCTGAACGGGATGCTGGTGAAGGTGGACCTCAACTCCATCGAGAACCAGCGCTACCTCCTGTCGGAGCTGCGCGCCAAGGACGTGGGCGGCTTCACGCTGACCAAGCCGGTGACGGTGCCGGACCTGAAGAACTTCATCTGGATCTTCGCCAAGGAGCAGTCGAGCACGGCGGAGGAGGACGGGCTGGCGGGCCGCAAGCTGCTCAACATGCGGGTGGCGAAGTTCTCCAAGCTGAAGGAGAAGCTGAACAAGGACATGGACAACCCGGGCGACCAGAAGGTCGATCGCAAGAAGTACGCGATGACCATCTATGCCCGCGCGGTGTTCTTCCTCACGAAGTACCTGGAGTCCGTGCGCGCCGGGAAGCCCATCAACGCCTCCAAGGCGCTGCGGCTGGTGCAGGACTTCGTGGACATCTCCTTCGAGCAGAAGACGCACTTCCTGGGCATGACGACGATGCGGCGCGAGGACGACTACCTCGTGTACCACCAGGTCAACGTGTGCCTGATGAGCGTCGTCTTCGGCGCGGAGCTGGGGCTGACAAAGCCGCAGCTGAGAGACCTGGGCTACATCGCCCTCTTCCACGACGCGGGCATGGCCACGCTGCCGGAGGAGCTGGCCACCAAGCGCGGCGCGCTGACGCCGGACGAGCGCGTGGCGGTGCAGAAGGCGCCGCTCATCTCCGTGCGCAACATCCTGATGGAGAAGGGCTTCAGCCGCTCCACCCTGCTGCGCGTGGTGACGACCTTCGAGCACAAGACGGACTTCGGCACCGCCGTGCGCGACTCGCGCGGCAACATCCAGATGATCATCCCGAAGACGAACCTCGGGGCGTACGCGAAGATCATCGCCATCTGCGACGCGTACGACGCGCTCACGTCCAAGCGCCCGTACCGCGACGCCTACGGCCCCGAAGTCGCGCTGATGCTGATGTGGACGGAGATGCGCAACAAGTTCGACCCGGAGCTGCTCCAGGTCTTCATGCGCGTCATGGCCATCCAGCCCGTCAAGGTGCTGTCCAAGCGCCAGCAGTCGCTCAGCGTCTCCGGCCTGTAGCCCGGGCCGCGCCGCTCAGCGCGCCCGGCCCGTCGTGCGCTTCGCCGCCTTCTTCCGCGCGGCGGGCTTCGCCCTGGCGGGCGCCTTCGCCGCCACCTCCGCGGGCGCGGCCTTGTCACCGCGCAGCAGCGCCAGCGCGGCCTCCAGGTCTGCCGGCACCGGGGCCTCCAGCTTCAGCACCTTGCCCGTGCGCGGGTGGGCGAAGGCCAGGCGCCAGGCATGCAGCGCCTGGCGGCCCAGCTTCTCCTGTGCCTCGGCCGCCAGCCCCTTCGGCTTGCGCCCCGCGCCGTAGAGGGCGTCGCACAGCAGCGGGTGGCCGGCCTCGGACAGGTGCACGCGAATCTGGTGCGTGCGGCCGGTGAGCAGATCCACCTCCACCAGTGCGGCGCCGTCGAAGGACTCGAGGACGCGGAACACGGTGATGGCCTGCTTGCCCTCCTTCACCTTGCCGGTGAAGCGCTGGCGGTTGACGGGGTGGCGGCCGTAGAGCGTCTCGATGCGCGCCTCGGCCGGGGGCGTGCCATGGACGAGCGCCAGGTAGGTCTTCTCCACCGCGCGCGTCTTGAAGGACTTCTGGAGCGCCACCAGCGCCTGCTCGTTCTTGGCCACCACGAGGCAGCCGGTGGTGTCCTTGTCCAGGCGGTGGACGATGCCGGGGCGCAGCTCTCCGCCCACGCCGGCCAGGTCCTTCACGCGGTGCAGCAGCGCGTTGACCAGGGTGCCCGAGGCATGTCCGGCGCCCGGGTGCACCACCATGCCCGCGGCCTTGTCCACCACCACCAGGTCCCGGTCCTCGTGGAGCACCGCGAGGGGCAGCTCCTCGGCCAGCGGGACGGCGGGCACGGGCGCGGGGATGTGGAGGGACAGCAGCTCGCCGCCACGCAGGCGCCGGGCCGGCTTGGCGGGCTGGCCGTCGGCGAGCACATGCCCGGCCTCGATGAGGCCGTGGATGCGCGAGCGGGTGAGGTCCGGGAAGGCGCGGGCGAGGTACTGATCCACGCGCTCACCGCGGGCTTCGGGTGGGGCG
Source organism: Pyxidicoccus xibeiensis (assembly GCF_024198175.1). Taxonomy (NCBI): domain Bacteria; kingdom Pseudomonadati; phylum Myxococcota; class Myxococcia; order Myxococcales; family Myxococcaceae; genus Pyxidicoccus; species Pyxidicoccus xibeiensis. The sequence goes on along the minus strand of NZ_JAJVKV010000020.1, from coordinate 21,877 downwards.
CGGTGCTCTCGCGTGTCGGGCGCTACCACGTGTGCAGGCGCTACCAGATCTTCGACTTCACGTGCGCCTTGGAGCGCAGCACGATGTCGTTGATGGCGCGCTCGAAGAAGTTCATCTTCGTGAAGATCTCCTGGCTGACGCGGCTCTTGTAGAGCTCGCGGCCCTCTTCCAGTTCCTCCTTGAGGACCTCGAAGAGGTTGTCCTGCTCGATGCCCTTGATGATCTTCTGCTCGTTGTAGAGCGAGATATCCGAGGCAATCGCACGGGCGAGCCGCATCGCCTTGACCTTTTCCTCGTCCGTCATCGTCCTACCTACTTAGGCACCGGCCAGGGGGGAGTCAACTTTCCTCGCACCCCTCCTCCATCAAGCCGTCCCCTGGACGAAGTCACTTCTTCCCCGACTTCTCAGAAGCCAGGGCCAGATAGCTCCTGGAGACCCGGAGGGGGTCCAGCCCCAGCTCGCGGGCCAGGTTCATCAGGATGCCGCGCAGATACACGGGGGGTGGGAGGGCGGAGTAGCGGTCCGCCTCCACGTTCTCCAGGTGACTGCGAGTGATGCGGGTGCGGTCGGCGACCTGCTGGAGGGAGAAGCCCCGGGCCTCACGGACGCGGCGCAGCAGTTCGCCGTTGAACTCGGCGTCCGAGGGGATGTCCGGGGTGCGGGGACGCGGCTCGCGCACCCGGGCCGCCACCTGCGCCAGGGCCGACTCAGCGGTGGCGATGGCCGAGTCCTGGGAGAGGATCTGCGCGTCGCCGAGCTGCCGACCGGAGGCCGGACGCGGCGCCTGTGAGTCTGGAGCGGTGGCCCGTGCCGCGGCCCGGGCCTCGGCCGTGGCCCGGAGGACGGCCGCGCGGGTGCCCGGCAGCGGCGGCGGGCCCGCCAGGGACGGAGTGCTGGGGGTGCTCTCCGGGCGGGCCGGCACGGCGGCGGGCGCATCCGGCTTTGGAGCGGCGGGCGGAGCGCTCGCGGCCGCCGGGGCCGGACTCGCAGCCTCGGCGACAGGGGCCACCGGGAGCGGAGTCGGGGCCGGAGCCGCGGCCTCTGGCACAGGCGTCACGGGACTCGGAGCCGCGGCCACGGCCTCGACGACAGGGCTCGTCGGGAGCGGAGCCGGGGCTGGAGCCGCGGCCTCTGGCACAGGCGTCACGGGACTCGGAGCCGCGGCCACGGCCTCGACGACAGGGCTCGCCGGGGATGCAGTCGGAGCCCGCGCGGGGGAGGACACGTCCACCGCGCTGCCGACGAGCGGCGAGACCTCCAGCGAGCTGGACACGTACGCGAAGGAGAAGCCGCGGAAGAACCTGGAGCGGAAGTCGACCTGCCCTTCCTGTGCCGGCGCGGGCGCCTCGGAAGCGGGCGTCTGGGTGGAAGCCACCGCCGCGTCCCGTGCCGGGGCCTCCGCGCGGACCTCCACCGCCGTGCTGGCGAGCGCCTCGGCGGCCCGGGCCACCGCGCCCGCACCCGCCCTGGCCTCGGACGAGGGCCTCCCACCGGCGGCGACGGCCTCCGCCATCCGCACGGCGGGCAGCCCCAGATCCTTGTCGTATTCGGCGCGGAGGTCCGCGTCGGTGAGGATCTCCATCGCCTCGGTCATCCGGGCGCGGAGCGTGTCCACCTGCTCCGGGTCCACCAGCGCGTACACGGCGATGGAGTCCGGCGAGTACAGCTCCATCAGCCGCGAGTAGGCCGCGCGGATGTCGTCCACCGGCGCGGAGACGGGAACCTCCAGGAGCTCGTAATAGGTCTGCTGCTCGAAGGGCTTCATGGCGAAGAAGAGGAGTCGGTGGTGCCGTCGAGGGCAAGGAGGCGGGCCGCGATGCGCTGGATGGCGGTGGCGGCCGGAGAGTCGGGGCGCTCGATGAGGACGGGCCGGCGCTTGCGCACCGCACGCCAGGCCTCGTCGTCGTACCGGATGGCACCCAGGTCGTCCATCTCGATGCCGAAGAACTTCTTCCACGCGGCCGCCACGGCGGTGCCCACGTTGAGGTCCGCGTCCGTCCGGGCCTGGTTCACGATGAGCCGGATGCGGAACGCGGCCAGCTCGCGCTCGAGCCGCTCCGCGCTCGCGGGGTCCTTGCGTCGTGCCTGGGCCAGCACGTCGTGCAGCGTGCGCAGCGAGCCCTCACGGGTGGTGAGCGCGTCCTCCACCACGTCCTGGATGCCGTACTGCGCCTCCACCTGCTGGAGCCGCCGGAAGAAGGCCGCCTTCGCGAAGCGGTAGGCGTTCTCCACCGACGTGGGCTCGGGCAGCACCACCAGCAGGCCGTGGTCGGCCATGATGAAGAAGTCGATGGTGTTGAAGCTGGTGCCGGCGCCCAGGTCGATGATGAGGTAGTCCGCGGACGCCCCCATCAGCGTCTTCAGCAGCTTCTGCTTCTGCGCGTACTTGAGGTTGGCGGCGTCCAGCGCGTCCTGCGCGCCGGCGATCAGCGACAGCCGGGGCACGCCCGTGGGGACGATGACGTCCTCGAGCTGCGCCTTGTTGCGCCGCAGGAAGTCGGACAGCGTCGCCGTGGGCTGACCCACGCCCAAGCACGTGTGCAGGTTCGCACCGCCCAGGTCCGCGTCCACCAGCAGCACGTTGAGGCCTGCCTGCGCGAGCGCGACACCCAGGTTGGCGGACACCATGGACTTGCCGATGCCGCCCTTGCCTCCGCCCACGGCGATGATGCGCCGTGGGCGTGGACGACGGGAGAGCCCCGGCGGTCCGGAGGCCACCGGGCCCGGCTCGGTGGGGCCTATGACGCGGACTTCGAGCCGGGGCGCTCGCGAGGTTTCAGACATGGTGGGCAGGGACACGGACTTCAATCGGGCTCCCATCAAAGCCCGTCCTACTGCCCGAGTCGACTCCCCGCCAGTCTGTGACCGTCAGTTGGTGTTCACCTGATGATCACCGTGCAGGCGCAGGGCTGGGTTCCGTCGCACGCGCCGCCCGTCCCCGTCTCGCACTGGAGGCCGAAGCAGCAGGGGCTGTTGGGTGCGCACGCCTGCCCGGCCGCGGAGCAGGTAGCCCCCGCCTCGCAGAGGCCCGAAGTGCTCCCACCCGGGATGCGGCAGCCCAGGCCCGAGCAGCAGTCCGCCGCCGAGGTGCACGTGGTGCCCTGGGGCTGGCAGGCCTGCGGCGCCTGGCATGTCCCGCCGGTGCAGATGCCCGAGCAGCACGCGGCACCGCTCGCGCAGGTCTCACCGTTGGGCTCGCACACCGGGCCGCCATCGACCGTCCCCGCATCCGGACCGGGAGTGCCACCGTCGGAGCCACCGCCCGGGGTGGTGTTCGGACGGCAGGCCCAGGTCAGCTCTCCCACGGCCTTGCACGACGTACCGGCGCAGCACTCCGAGCTGTCCGGGTTGCACTCCGCGCCCACTGGATCACACGTGGGGGCCGGCTGGCAGGTGAAGCCAGCGTCCCCCCCGGGCAGGCAGCGGTTCCCGTTGCAGCACTGGTCGCTGAACTGGCACGTGCTGCCCTGGGCGATGCAGCAGCCCTCCTCACCGGTGTAGCCGGTGGAGCACCCGGTGGGGCACTGGCCGCCGGGGCAGCCACCGAAGCAGCGCGGCACGCCGGACGAGTCCACCTTGCAGACGGCCTTCTGGCCGTCACAGCAGGCCTCGCGCGCGTTGACGTCGATGATGCCGCCGTCGGGCAGGCTGCCGGAGCCGCAGATGTTGCCCACGGGGTTGCAGCCATTGGGCTTGTCGCAGCGGTTCTCCCGGCAGTCCACCGCGTTGGAGACCTTCTCCCCGCCGCAGCACACGCCGTCGGAGGTGCAATAGTTGCCCGTGGGCCGGCAGCCGCTCACCGGCTGGCACACCGTCGCGCCGAAGCCCAGGTCCACGCAGGTGCGCGAGCAGCAGGTGCTGGCGCCCGAGCACGGGTTGCCGTCCTGCACGCAGTTGCCACCGCCCGCGCCGCCCACTGCGAGGCAGCGACCCGGCGTGCCGGTGCCGTTCTGCGAGCAGGACCCGCCGCAGCAGTCCTCGTTCTTCAGGCAGATGTCGTCATTGGCCTGGCACGAGTACGCCGGCTTGCAGATGCCGCCCTGGCAGTTGGTGGAGCAGCAGTCGCCATCCACGCCGCAGGCCTGGCCCGGCACCTTGCAGGACGAGGTTCCCGCGGGCAGCGCCGCGCACTTGCCGTCGCCACCGCAGAGCTTCGTGCAGCACTCCTCCGCGCTGGCGCAGGTGCCGCCCACGTCCAGGCACTGCTGGGTGGAGCACGTCCCCCCGAGGCAGCTCTGCGTGCAGCACTCGATGCCGCTGGCGCAGGCCTCGCCGGCCGGCGTGCACTGCTCGCCCGGCTCGGGACACGTCCCCTGCTCCGAGCAGATGCCCGTACAGCACGCGGCGCCCGTGTCCCGGCTACAGCCCGCCCCCACGTCCAGGCACTGCGAGCCCGGCCCGCCGTCCGGCAGCTCCGTCCCCGAGTCCGAGCCCGCGTCGTTGCCGACACCGGCGTCATCCCCCGGTGGGTTCACGGGAGGCACGTCGTCGTCGTCACACCCTGAAACGGACAAGGCCAGGGCCAGGCCCATCAGGACCAGCCAGCGGTTCGCCTTCATCTGGAGACTCCCCTCCCGGGACGGCGCAGTCCGCGCGGGGAGCGGTGGAGCGTGCCGGGCAAACGCGCTGCGGAGGTCGAGCGCGTGACGAATGGACCCGGCCCACCCCGGCACCGGCCACGCACTTCGTCACGGAGTCATCCGCCAGCAGGCGGCGCTTCCACTACTCGTCCAGAAGTTCGACGTTCCAGTACGAGGCATCCGCCAGGTGCAGGAAGGGCAACCACTCCCGGTACGTCACCTTGCGCGTCGCGCCACGGAACAGGGGCGTCCAGCGGGGACGGACGGGCTTCTTGAGCAGCTTCATGTCTGCCTGCTCCGGTGTGCGTCCGCCCTTCTTCAGGTTGCAGGGGACACAGGAGCAGACGACGTTCTCCCAGGTCGTCTTCCCTCCCTGCGAGCGCGGCATCACATGGTCCAGGTTCAGGTCGCTGCGGGCCAGGTTCTTCCCGCAGTACTGGCAGGTGTCGTTGTCGCGCGCGTAGATGTTCAGCCGTGAGAAGCGCACCCGACCGCGGGGCAGGTGGTCATACGCGCTGAGGACGAGGACGCGCGGCACACGGATGGTGCGGTTGATGGTGGTGATGCAGTCCTGGGTGGCGCTCAGGGCCGCCCAGTCGTCGAACTCGTACAGGCGGTACTGCGCGTCGATGGCCTTGGCCACGCCCTGGTACAGCAGCGAGAAAGCCCGCTTCACCGAGGTCACATGCACCGGTTGGTAGTACCGGTTGAGGACGAGGACGGCGCTGTCGATCATGGCGGGTTCCCTGGAATGGCGGCCGCGACGGCAGCCGCGACGACCTTGAGCTCCTCCTCAGAGAGACAGCGGACGTCGAGGACCCCCTCGCCATCCGACAGCCTGCCAATAACCGGCTCGTCCCCATTTCGCAGGCGGTCGAGGAATGTTTCCGGCCCCCGTAGGGTGAGGATGCATGCGGAGGAAGGCAACCGGCTCAGCGGCATGGCGCCCCCTCCCACCTGTCCCACCACGCCCTCCACCCGGGCACTCACGCCCCGCTCGGCAAGCAGCCCCTGGAGGCGTACGGCCCGGGCTCTCAGCTCGTCGGGTCGCTGGGTGAGCAGCCTGTACGTGGGCACGGCCTCTGGCCTGCCGTCCCGGTACAGCTCCAGGGTGGCCTCCAGCGCGGCCACCGTCATCTTGTCCACGCGCAGCGCGCGCGTGAGCGGGTGGGCCTTGATGCGCGCCAGCAGCTCCGCGCGCCCCACCACGATTCCCGCCTGCGGACCTCCCAACAGCTTGTCGCCCGAGAAGGCGATGACATCCGCCCCCGCCGCCACCGACTGCGGCACCGTGGGCTCCTTCGACAGCCCCTCCCCTTCCAGCGGCACCAGCGCGCCCGAGCCCAGGTCCTGGAACACCGGCACCCCACGCGCGCGGCCCAGCTTCGCCAGCTCGGCGATGTCCACCTCTTCGGTGAAGCCGACCAGCGCGAAGTTGGAGCGGTGCACCTTCACCAGCAGGCCCGTGTCCGGGCCCACCGCGGCGGCATAGTCCGCCAGGCGCGTGCGGTTGGTGGTGCCCACCTCCACCAGCTTCGCACCGGACTGACGCATCACGTCCGGCACCCGGAAGCCGCCGCCAATCTCCACCAGCTCGCCCCGCGACACCACGCCCTCGCGGCCCGCCGCGAGCGCCGCCAGCACGAGCAGCGCCGCGCCCGCGCAGTTGTTGACGACGAGCGCGTCCTCCGCGCCGGTGAGCGTGCGCAGCAGGCCGACGAGGGGCGCGTAGCGGCTGCCCCGCTCGCCCTCGTCCAGGTCGTACTCGAGGTTGGAGTAGCCCCGAGCCACCGCCGCCACGCGGGCCACCGCCTCCGGGGCCAGCGGCGCACGCCCCAGGTTGGTGTGCAGCACCACGCCCGTGGCGTTGTGCACCGGCCGCAGGTTCGGCGTCGCCAGCGAGGCCAGCGCCTGGCCCACGTCGGCGTCCTCGAAAGGCCGCGCCTCGCCACGAAGGAGCCGGGCCCTCACCCGCTCGACGGCCAGCCGGAGCGCGGCCACGGCCCGGGCCCGGGGCACACCGGCCAGCAGCGGCTCCAGCGAGGGGCGGCGCAGCAGCTGCTCGATGGAGGGCAGCGCGCGCAGCAGCGCGTTCTTTCCCCCATCCGTGTCGTTCGACGCCGCGCCCACACCCGGAGTCTAGGGGACCCGCCGGGCGAGCGCCAAGTCACCGTCCGGGGACGGGAGCGTCAAGAAAAGGAAAAGGCCCAGCCTCCCGAGGGAGACTGAGCCTTCGTGCCGAGACGCGTCGTGCGCGCTCAGCGGGTCATCAGACCGGGCGAACGTTCTGAGCCTGGAGCCCCTTGGGGCCGCGGGCCACATCGAACTCCACCTTCTGGCCTTCCTGCAGGGAGCGGAAGCCCTGGGTCTGGATCGCAGTGTGGTGGCAGAAGAGGTCCTCGCCCCCGCCGTCCTGCGTGATGAACCCAAAGCCCTTCGCGTCGTTGAACCACTTCACGGTACCAGTCGCCATTACTCTTCTCTTCTTCTTTCTCTTCCAGCCTCATGAATTGAGCTGGATGCCACGCCGTGTGAAGGTTTGGCCCCTGCCGTGTGACACGTTTCCACGCGGTTGCATAGGGGGTTACACCATCCCAGGTGCCCTTTTTTGTCAGGACGCTGACATAACACGGGGTCAGGGCACCCCATTCCGTTCCAATTCCCCCATTTGAGGGGGCCAGTCCCCTACTTCGCGGCAGCCGTCTTGAGGACGGGCAGCTTGGGCGCCCGCCCGTAGAGGAGCTGGTACGTATTGAAGGAGCGGAGCACGCGCTTGATGTAGCCGCGCGTCTCGGAGATGGGGATCTCCTCCACCCACGCGTCCAGCGGCAGCTCCGGCCGGTCCGCGCGCCACCGGTTCACCGCGCCCGGGCCGGCGTTGTAGCTGCCCACCGCATACGGCGTGTGCCCGTTGAACCGCTTGAGCAGCCCGCCGAGGTAGTGCGCGCCCAGGCGGATGTTCAGGTCCGGCTGGAGCAGGCTGTCCACGCTGAACTTCTTGAGCTTCAGGTCGCGCGCCACGCTCTTCGCGGTGGAGGGCATCAGCTGGGTGAGCCCCAGCGCGCCCGCCCAGGACAGGGCCTTGGGGTCCAGCGCGCTCTCCTCGCGCATCAGCGCCTGGAGCAGGTCCGGCTCCACGCCCGCGTCCGCGGTGTGCTTCTCGATGAGGTCGCGGAAGGCGTTGGGGTACGCCACCTCCCACACCACCCGCGTCTGCGGGGTGATCTTCCCGCTCAGGTCCTTGCGCAGCGCCAGCCGCGCCACCGCGTGGGCGGAGCGCTCGTCGCCCGCCTCGTGCAGCACCAGCACCAGCAGGCGGATGGACTCCGCGGGCTGGTTGGACCGGTTCACCGCGAGCAGCTCGGACGCCACCGCCTCCGTGAAGCCCAGGCGGTACAGCTCCACGCCCGCGCGGAAGTGCGGGTCCTCGCCCATGGGGCCGGCGAACAGCGGCCACGGGCTGGCGGCCTCGGGCACCTTGAAGATCTCCGGGGAGATGCGCTCCAGCCTCGGCGGGTCCACCGTGGCCAGCTGCGAGCGCGCCATCAGCCCGTAGTACGTGGCCGGGTGCTCCACCGCGAGCCTCTCGAACAGCTCCGCCGCGCCCTGGATGTTGCCCTTCTCCTGCAGCGTCCGCGCCCGCCAGTAGCGCGCGCGCTCCACGTCGTAGCTCTCGTCCGCCGTGGCGAACTGCGCCTCGATGCGGTCCAGGAACGACAGGCCGGAGTCCTCGGCGCCCGTGCTGCGCGCAATCCAGTACGCCTTGAAGAGCGCCTCGCCCAGGAAGTCCCCCTGCGGGTAGCGGCGCGCCAGCTCGTCCAGCTTCGCCATCGCCTCCTGGGGACGGCCCGTCTTCACGTAGAGGTCCGCGGCGTAGAAGAGGCCGTCGTCCGCGAAGGAGTGGTCCGGGAACTCGCGCGCCAGCCGCTCGTACGTCTCCGTGCCGCGCGCCTGGTCCACGATGGAGCGCGACGAGCCCAGCACGTACAGCGCCCGCGCGAGCAAGTCCCGGTCCTGGCACTTCTCCACCACCGGCGTCAGCACCTGGATGGCGCGCGTGTGCTGGCGCTCCTTGCGCTGCCCCTTGCCGTAGACGAAGTGCGCGCGGCAGGCGAGCGGGTCCGGCAGCTGCAGCTGCCCCATCAGCGGCTCCAGCACCTCCAGGCCCTGCTTGTTGCGGTGCAGCTCCACCAGGGCCTCGCCCCGACCCACCTTCGCGTCCTGGGGCGGCGTCAGCCCCTTGAGGCGCTTCTCGGCCTGCTTCGCCAGCGGGGACAGCGGGTGGGCGGCCCACAGGCGCCACAGCGCCGCGCGCTCGGCGGCCTTGTCCTTCTTCTCCGCGGCGATGTCGGCGATGGCCATCAGCGCCTCGGCGCCCACGTTGCGGCCCCAGCTGGGGGCGGCGCGCGAGGTGAGCGGCTCCAGCGCGGCCATGGCCCCCGCCGCGTCCTTCTTCTTGCGCAGCACGCGCGACAGGGCCAGCCGGGCGTCCACGTACAGCCGGGACTCGGGTGACACCTGGGACAGCAGCGCGGCGGCCTCGTCGAAGCGGCGCAGCCCCTCCAGCGCCACGCCGCCGTGGGTGAGGCAGCGGTCCTTCAGCGCGGGGTAGTCCGGCGCCAGCGCGGCGAACTCGGCCGCGGCGGCCTCGTCCTCGCCGGCACGCACGGCGGCCAGGGCGCGCAGGTAGCGCACCGGGGCGCTGTCACCCTCGTCCTTCAGCAGGGTGCGGGCGCGGGTGTACTGCCCCTTGTCGAACGCCTCCCGGGCCTCCTTCTTCTTGCCCTCGGCGAAGTAGGGAGCCAGGTCCTCCAGGGCATAGCGGCGCCCGCGGTGCACCACCGGGGCGGGCGGCTCGGCGTTGGGGAAGGCGGGGTTGAGCACCTCCACGTAGCCCTGGGGCAGCGGGGCCTTCTCCGAGTCCGGAGGTGGAGAGAGCTGGGCCTCCGACGGAGCGCTGTCGGGGCGCTGGGCCGGGGCCTCCGAGGCCTCCGACACGGGCGACTCGGACGGGGGCGCCTGGGGGGCGGGAGCCTGCGCGGACACGAGCAGCGCGGAGGCGAGGACGGCGAGCTTGGAGAGATTGGGCTTCATACGCGGGGGCTTGAACCCTGGGAGATGCGCGCGGGCTCGCCCGAGGACAACCGGGAGTGCATGGAAAATTTCCGAACGTGGACACAGGTTAGACTGTCCGCCTGCACATGGACATCCGAACACAGAGCGCTCTGCTGGCTTCCATCATCGGGCTCGCGCTCGGCGTGTCCATGTTGCTGCGCCCCGGCCGCCCCCGGGTGCTGACGCTCTACTCCGTCTTCGCCCTGACAGTCGCCGGGTACTACCTCTCGCTGTTCTTCCACAGCATCTTCCCGGCGGAGACCTACCCCTGGCCGTCGCGCATCGCCCTGGGAGCGACCGTCCTGCTGGCCTCCCTGGTACCAGGCGCCGCGGTGGCCTTCTTCCTGGAGTTCCTGGGCGTCAGCAAGGGAACACATCTGGTCGGCCGGCGGCTCGCCGTGCTGTCCGCCGTGCTGGGGCTGGGCGTGGCCCTCACCCCCCTGGCCGACAAGGTCTGGGCCCGGGTGTCCATGGGCGTGTGGGTGCTGGGGGCCCTGCTGACCTCCGGTTCGTTGCTGGTCCACCGAGTTCGCACGACGGAGTCGCGCATCGAGCAGCTCCGGCTGGCGTACCTGGCCATCGGCGCCGGGGCGGCCATCCTCTTCTCGGCGCTCGACTTCCTGGGGCGCTTCGACATCCCCTTCCCCACGCTGGGGCCGGTCTTCTCCACGCTGTACCTGTTCTTCCTCGCGCAGACGCTCTTGCGGCTGCGGCTGATGGACCTGCACGAGCTCTTGGGGAAGATTGCCTCGCAGTCGGTGCTGGCCGTCATCCTCGCGGCCGTCTTCACGGTGCTCACCGCGTGGGTGGACGAGGACACGGGGCTGTTCGTCTTCAACACGGCGGTGGCGGCGTTCGTCATCCTCATCCTCCTGGACCCGCTGCGGGCCAAGGTGGACGAGATGGTGGTGCGCATCTTCTTCCGCGAGCGCTTCGCGCTGCTCGACTCGCTGGGCTCGCTGCGGGCGCGCATGGCGAACGTCATCGAGATTTCGGAGCTGGCCCGGCTGGTGCTGGACACGCTCCACGAGACGGGGCGCGTGACGCACGCGTCGGTGTACCTCCTGGCGGAGGACCGGCCGGGGTACCGGCTGCTGGACTCGCGGGGCCCACCGCCGGTGGCGTTCCTGGACACGGCGGCGGCGCGCGGCCTGCTGTTCGCGGCGGCCAGCGGGCAGAAGGCGATGCTGCGGGAGAACGTGGAGCGGCGCATCGCCACCATGCGGCTGCAGGCGGTGGAGGGAAAGCGCTACCGCGACGAGCTCAAGCGCCTGAACGACACGCGGGCGGCGCTGGTGCAGGTGAAGGCCGGCATCACCGTGCCGCTGATGGGCAATGACCGGGTCATCGGCTTCCTCAACCTGTGGGACGAGCGGGTGCCGGAGGCGTACGCGTCCGACGAGATCGCCCTCATCCTCGAGGTCGCCGAGCGGCTGGCGACGGTGCTGGAGAACTCGAAGCTGTACGAGAAGATCCGCGAGCGGGACCGGCTGGCGGCGCTGGGTGAGATGGCGGCGGGCCTCGCGCACGAGATTCGCAACCCGCTGGGGGCCATCAAGGGCGCGGCGCAGTGCCTGGACCCGAAGCGGCTGGGGGGTGAGGACGGCGAGTTCCTGGACGTCATCGTCGAGGAGGTCAACCGGCTCAACGGCGTGGTGACGGCGTTCCTCGACTACGCGCGACCGCTGAAGCAGAGCTTCGGGCCCACGGACCTGAACGAGGTGGTGACGCGCACCATGCGCCTCATCCAGAACGACGTGCCCTCGAACATCTCGCTGGCGGTGGAGCTGGACCTGCAGCTGCCCCGGGTGGACGGCGACGCGGAGCAGCTCAAGCAGGTGCTCATCAACCTGGTGCAGAACGCGGTGCAGGCGCTGGGGACGCGCGAGGGGCGGATCACCGTCCGCACGGACAAGCCGGAGCGGTTCGGGGAGATCCGCAACGCGGGCGGTGAGTTCGTGGAGGTGGTCGTCTCCGACACGGGGCCGGGCATTCCGGCGGACCAGCACACCCACATCTTCGTGCCGTTCTTCACGACGAAGCAGAAGGGCACGGGGCTGGGGCTCGCCATCTGCCAGCGCATCGTGAAGAACCACGGTGGCGGCATCTCCGTGCTGAGCAAGGTGGGCGAGGGCTCGTCCTTCGTCATCCGCCTGCCCGCGCTCCCGCCCGAGTTGCCCGCGGAAGGACTGCCCGTGGACGGCACGCCCGTCCCGGCGACGCGGCCATCCCTGTCGCTGCCCGTGCCGGAGGAGCTGCGCGACACGCCCAAGCCGCCGCCGCCCGAGCCGAGCCGCAAGCGCGAGCGGCGGCGACGCGCGGGGTAGTGGCAGGCAGCCCTCTGGGACTTCCGACACTTCGGCTCGGTGAACAGGGGCTGAGACCCGCGCCCAGATGCAGCCTCCCGCCCGGGTTCAGAGCTTCGGCTCAGCGCTGTTCGGGTGATGGGGGGCGTTCATGGGACTGTCGAGAAACGCGAGCCAGAAGGCGGGCCTGGCGCTCGTGTGGAGCCTTGGCCTCTTCCTGGGGCTGGGGTGCGGTGGAGAGTCCGCCCGGCAGGAATCGTCGGCGCCGCTGGAGGCCCAGCAGACGGGGGGCGAGCAGTTCGTCGGGAGTGCCACGACGATCGTCGGCTTCCTCGATCCATTCGGCAACCTGCTCGGCCAGGTCACCTACGTCAAGCAGGTGGTGATCGTGGTCCGGCCGCCCGCGCAGGCAGGAGGCCTGGTGGAAGGCAATCCCTTCAACCTCGCCATCCTTCCCAACCCACCCACGGATGCCAGCTCGGAAGGCGCGCTGAGCCTTCAGTCCGCGGTCGGCTTCTTCGATCCGACGGACGGGCAGGAGTTCCTGTTCCAGTACTGGACCTTCACCCTCAATGGCACCGCGCTTTCCGGAACGCTCACCAACAACCATGCGACCGAGGCGTTGACCCTGAACTTCCTCAATACGCCGCGAGAGCTCGCGCCGGGCATCGTCATCGTGTGGCCGAACGCCATCGCCAACGGTACGACCCTGCAGGGGACCGCCGACGCCAATCAGGTGGCGCTGCGCATCCAGGGCAATGTCGTGAGCGGTGACAGGCCCTTCGTCTCCGACATCACCGCCGTCCGCGTGCTTCCGCAGCCCCAGCCCTGAGGAGCCCTACGCTTCCTCCCAGGACTTCGCGCCCCGGGCTCGTTCGTAGGAGTCGAAGTGGCCCGATGGACGTCGGTCCCCGGGAGCCACCGCCTCGGTGGCTCCCGCGGGGCCGCCCCGGACTCACCACTTCGTCGGGTCGAGCTTGTCGCCAAGCTCCTTCCCGAAGTCCTCGAACGCGCCGCCGAGGCTCTTGAAGGCGCTCTTGATCTGGCTGGAGGAGTAGCCGATGCCCTTCATCGCCTTCTTCAGAGCATCCGGCCCGAGCTTGTACGCGTCCTTCAGCGCCTTGCTGACCTCGTTGACGCCGTAGCCAGCCGCCTTCAGCGCGGCACCCACCGTTTGCGACGTAGCGCCGTAGGCCGCCTTCAGGGCGCTCCCCACGGCGCTCGCCGCGAAGCCCGCCTCCTTGAGCAGCTTCGCTGCCTCGTCCGCCGTGGCGCCGTAGACCGACTTCAAGGCATTGCCCACGTCGTTCACCGTGTAGCCCGCACCCCGCAGCATCTTCGCCGCCTGGTCCGCCGTGACGCCGTAGACCGACTTCAGGGCATTGCCCACGTCGCTCGCCGCATACCCCGCCAGCTTGAGCACCTTCGCGACCTGGTCGTCCGTCGCGCCGTAGGCGCTCTTGAGGCCACGGCTGACCGCGTCGGCCGCATAGCCTGCTGCATGCATCAGGGCCGCGGTCTCCGCGATGGCCAGCCCGAAGGACGTCTTGAGGACCCCGGCCACGTCCGTGACGCCCTGGATGGCCCCGCCGTACACGAGCCGGATCCACTGCTTCGCGTCCTTGCTCAAGTCCCGCAGCTCGCGCTCCACCAGCGAGAGGACCTGCTTCGGCAGCTCGGGCAGGGACGCGGTCTTCACGTCCAGGTCCACCTCCTGAAGCTTCCACTGACGCCCCAGGAACCCGAACTCACCGCGGAACTTCGCCCACAGCTTCGAGCCATCCACGCCCGCATCGAGCTGGCCCTGCACCCCCGTATCGACATGGACCTTGCCGAGCGGCCCCAGGTCCACCGTGCCGATGCCAATGTGCAGCGAGCCGCCAGCGCTCAGCTGCGTCAGGCCCTTGAACTGGCCCCGCAGAGAGTACGTGGAGCCCGGCGTCAGGATGCCGCTGATGTCGAAGGCGAAGCCCTTGCTGCCGACGCTGACGTACGCGCTCCGCGTCATCCCCAGCAGCGTCATGCTCGCATCGATGAGGAAGTGCGGCCCCTTCATCGCCGCATCCGCCACCTCCGGCTGGTTGAACGTCGCCGCGGAGATGCGGGGGCCGCCCTTCCCGTCCGTGGACTCGAGGCAGAAGAGCTTCTCGTTCCCGATGACGATGCGGTCCATCCGCCCGTCCACCACGATGCCCTGGGTGGGCTTCACCAGCACCTTCGCCATCGCCTCGAGGCCCAGCACCTTCAGCCCCGCGTTGAGGAACATCCCCTGCTCGAAGCGCAGGGCGCCGATGGCCGTGTTGTTGGGCGCGAAGTAGAACTGCGGGCTCAGCCGGACGCGGATGCCGCCGGACACCTTCTCCAGCGAGTAGTGCACCATGCGCGCCATGTCGGTGATGAACCACTGCTTCCCCGGCCTGCTCGCCACCAGCAGCACCTGCGAGACGGCGGCCGGCAGGGTGATGCCCTGCGCGGCGAAGGCGGCGGAGACCTCGGCCACCTGCAGGTTGTCCAGGGCCGTGGCCAGCTCCGCGCCCACGGTGAAGTCCTGCGTCCCCACCAGCTCCACCTGGGGCAGCACCGCGTCCACCTCTGACGGCAGCACCTTGCCGGCGAGCGTGTCCACGACGTCCCTGAGCGACAAGTCGCTCAGCGAGCCCGCCAGCATGCTGCGCGTCGGGTCCGTGCTGTCGAAGAAGATGGCCAGCGAGGAGTTGAAGCGGTCCACCGCCAGCGTCGCCGCGATGCCCAGGCTCGGCAGCGCCTCCCAGCTCACGCCCACCACGAGCGCCACGTTGGACAGGGTGAGGCCCGCGAACTCGACCGAGCCCACCATGGAGCCCGACAGGAAGGCGCCGTTGGCGACGAACAGCGTCGTCACGTCGAAGAGGACCGTCCGCCCCTGGATGCGCGTCTCCAGCGCGCCCGTGAGGAACAGGCCCACCTGCCCGTCCTTCATCTGCCCGCCCACCATGCAGCGGAAGGGATGGCCCTGGATGCGCGTGTCGTAGCTGACGTAGAGCCGGCTGTCCTTCGTCGGCTGCTTCCCCACCTGCAGGGTGATACCCAGGCTGGGGTCCAGGCCCAGCAGCTTGCGCAGCAACTCCTGCTCCCGCGACGACGTATCAATCGTCCACCGCGCGTAGGCGTTGAGCCCGGCGATGACGCCGCCCGCCTGGGACGGCAGCTTCAGGTTCCCCGTGCGGAGGATGGGGCTGTTGAAGGCGGCCAGGCTCGGGAGCTGGAAGCCCGGGTCCTCGAACGAGGACACCACGACCATGAGCTGGTCCATCCGGAACAGGTCCTCGAAGGGCTTCAGCCCGCCCAGTCCCGGCAGCGCGGACAGCCGCAGCGCAGACAGGTCGATGCCGGCCGCGAAGCCCCACTTGTTGCTCACGCGCCGGGCCTCGAAGGCCAGCGTCCCCACGTGCTCCATCGTCGTCGCATAGCGGAAGACGAGGTTGGAGCCCGCGTGTTGGATGAGCACGCTGCCGTCGGTCAGCTCCAGGTCGAAGTCCCCGGGCAGCGACACGTCCTGGTTGGCCAGCTTGCCCACCAGCTCCATGAGCCGGACATCCGGCAGCTCCGCGCGGACGACGAAGTCCCCCGGCGTCTGCCATGCGCAGTCCAGCCGCAGGTCATCGCCCAGCGCGATGGCGCCGCTGAAGCTGCCGGTGGACGTGCCTCCCGCCGCCCTGCCCGCGGTCAGCCGCACGTCCGACACGGTCAGCGGCACGGGCCCCAGGTCCAGCGACCACGACGGCGTCTGTGCCATGGCGGCGGCGATGGAGAAATCACCCGCCTTGCTCATGCCCACCTGCAGCGAGTCCACCTTCAGGTCCGGCACGCCGGGCAGGCCCAGGTGCTCGGTCAGCCGGGCCAGCGGAAGCGTCGCGCCCTGCGTCAGGCGGGCCGTGGCGGCGACCTCGGGCAGGTCGAGCGTCGCCTCGAAGGGCACGTCGAAGAGCTGCGCGCCGCCGCCCAGGGTGACGGCGAGGTTCCGCTGCGGGCCGAAGGGCTGGACGATGCTGAAGCTGGCGAACAGCCGCTGCAGCTCCAGCCCCGGGAGCACCTTCGTCTCCAGCTCGGACATGCCGATGGTGAGCCCCACGCTCTGCACGCGCAGGCCCTGTCCCAGCCCCACGGTGACGGCCTCCAGGGACAGCGCGCTCAGCGCCCCGAGCCCCTGCTGCACGTCGTCGGGAAGCTGCGCGGCCAGGTCTCCGCCACCCGCCAGGTCGAGCAGCTGCTCCAGCTTGCCGAAGCGGACGCCGTCGAACTGCCCGAAGAGCATCAGGCTGGTGAGCGAGCCGAGGCCGGCCGCCGTCAGGTCCAGCGACAGGCCCGCGCTGGGCACCTCCAGCTTCGCGGCGGCGGCGCAGCGCTGCGGGTAGCGGTGGTTCGCATCCGCCCAGGCCTGGGTGACGGGACAGTAGATGCGCAGGCCCACGTCATGGAACCGCAGCGCTTCGCCCAGGGACGCGTCCACCCCGAGGTCCGCGGACAGGTGGATGCCGGGAACGAGCTGGGCCAGCTGCCAGGGGAACTTGATGGAGGGCGTCGCCGGAGGCGGCAGCGTCACCTCGCCCGGCTTCGGCACCAGGATGGGGCCATACAGCACCTGCGTCCCACCACCGCTGATGACGGTGCCCAGCAGGCCGAGCACGCCGCTCGGCTTGCAGTGGGACACGAAGTTGAACCCCGCCCGCAGGGGAGCCCCCGTCACCGGGTCCCTGCCCTGTGCGGCGGTCGTCAGCACGAAGGCCGCGTCCGACAGCGCGAGCGAATCCAGCAGGTGCGGCGCGGGGGCCTGCGCCACGCCCGGCGCCGGCTTGGTCAGGCTGACGCCCGCGTGCAGGGGCGGCAGCGAGGGAAAGCTGTTGCTGAAGCGCCAGGCATTGGGACCTGGCGTGCCGGCAATCAGCGTGAAGCGCGCCGTCACCACGGGGCCCTCGGGGCCTGCCTCGGCGGTGACCGTCACCGGCAGGTCCGCCATCTGCAACAGGCTGGCGGTGCCGGTGACGGTGACGATGCCGTCGCCGACCTGCCGCGTGGCGTTCTGGATGACGATGGAGACCCCGTCCGTCAGCCGGGTGAGCTGGTCACCCAGCACGTCGCCGGCGGCGGAATGGGCATCGAGGGTGACGGTGGTGCCGCTCAGTGGCAGGAAGGAAGTGACGTCCAGGACTCGCATGGGATGGCTCCTCGGATGCGCGGTGGGGGCTCAGAACGTCACGGTGATTCCGGCATGGTCCGAGCCATGGGCCACCCGCGTCTGGACGAACACCTGCGTGCTGGCGTCGGTGATGGCGGCGTCACTCACCACCCAGAAGTCGTAGGGATGGACGTTGGTCGTGTTGACGTAGCTGCCGTTGGCCGCGACGGTGGCACGGGCATGGAAGAACTCGTCGGAGCCTCGCGGCCGCTTCCGCGTGCGCGGCTCGAGGTTGAAGTCACCGCCGATGACGACCGTGGCGTCCGTGTAGTTGCCGCCGATGGCGTTCCGGGCCCGGGTGGCCATGACGTTGAGGCTCTCGAACGCCGCGGTCTTGTTCCCCAGGTTGTACATGTTGTGCATGAACGCGATGACGTAGCGCCTGCCAGTGGTGGCGCTCGCGCCCGCGATGTAGGCGAGACCGCGGGTGTCCGCGCCCATCGCGACCCCGGTGGGGAGAGGAAGGACCTGGGTGGCGGCGGCTCCGGGTGCCGCGTTGTGGGGTGCCCAGGAGCGATTCATCGGGTCCCAAAGCACGCGGCCGACGTGCGCGACAGGGAACGAGAAGTCGTCCCAGGCGATGGCGATGAACTCCTGGCGGCCCAGCAAGGTGGTTCCCACCTCGATGACGTGCATCCGGGTCAGGCCGGCGTCCAGCGCCTGGGCGATGAGCGGCAGATTGGCCTGCGTGGCCGCGCCCGCGTACAGCACCTCGGTGAAGCCCGCCGCCCAGTAGTTCGCGCCGGTGATGCCATTGATGGCCCCCAGCGCGGCGGTGAAGGTCGCGTTGCGGACGGGGGTCCTTCCGCCGTAATCGAGCATGTTCTGGTGGAAGATGCGGATCATGTGCGCTCCGGTGTCAGGGTCGTACCCGACGCACCTGGAATGCACGTCGCGGACCGCCGCTCGGGCTCACGCTTCCCTGCGACGTTCTCCCGGGACGCAACCGGAGCACGCGTCTGCCTGGAACGCCGCTGCGTCTGCGTGGAACGCGGGCCGGGTCGCGACCCGGCATTTCCACCTCCGACCACTCCCCGCCTGTCTCTGGAAAGAGCTGGCAACCCATGAGATAGGGTGACCCACGAAGGGAGAGGCGTGATGGATTACATGCTGCTGGTCATCGAGAATGCCGCGGAGCGAAGGGCTCGGTCGGTGGACGTCGGGTATGGGCTCATGGAGCGGATGAACCGCTTCAACGAAGACCTGAAGGCGCGTGGCATCTGCAAGGCCAGCGACTCGCTCGGGCCCGATGCCAGGGGCGTGCGGATCGAGGCCCGCGGCGGCAAGCCCGTCGTCAGCGACGGCCCCTTCACCGAAGCCAAGGAGATTGTCGGAGGCTTCTTCCTCCTGAGCTGTGAGAGCCGGGAGCAGGCGCTCGCCATCGCCCGGGAATGTCCCGCCGCCGAGTGGGCCACCGTCGAGCTGCGCGAAGTCGGCCCCTGTCACGGCGGCTGACGTCCGGGCCCTCCGCATCCATCGCCGGGCTGGCCCCACAGGGCAGGAGCAGTGTCGACCGGGCATCACCCGCCGTTCCTGAGTCACGAATCCAACTATCGGGTTCTCAGAAACGAGTCGGCACGGAAGGGGTCCAGTCATCATTTCCGTCCATGTCCACCGCACACGCGCAGAGTGACCGTCGTTCCTTTCCGCGCCTCAAGGCTCCGCTGTACTCGCGGCCGGCGCGGCTGTACTTCGGTGCGAAGCAGCAGGTCCTGGACGTGAGCCGGGGCGGCGCTCGCATCTACTCCGACGAGCCTCACGCGGAGGGCAGCCTGCTGGAGCTGGAGCTGTTCCTCGCGGATGGCAGCTCGCTGGAGTGCATCGCGCGCGTGGTGTGGACGACGAAGCTTCCCCGGGGAGCCGTCGCCCGCTACGAGGTGGGGCTGGCCTTCGTGGAGGCGCCGCCCGCCGTGTTGACGCGGCTCCAGCCCCTGCTCGTCTCCGACGCGCTGGACGGCTGAGGTCCGGGGCGCCGCTGGACGTCGGGCGGCCGCGAATTTCGGTAATCTCGCGCGCATGAGCGCGTGTCCCTTCTGCCAGACGACGATGCGGTCCACGTTCCTGGGCGGCCTGCCGCGAGAGGAGTGCGGCGGCTGCGGCTCCGTCTGGTTCGAGGGCGAAGCGCTGGCGAAGGTGATGGGCGGCTCCATCTCGGATGCGCTGGTGCGGCGTGCGAAGGGCCATCCCGGCGTCTGCAAGGGCTGCCACGCGAAGCTCCAGTACGTACCGAGCTGCCCTGACTGCGGAACGTCGGCCCCCACGTGTCCCCGCTGCGGCCATGCGCCGCTTCCCGTGGTGGAGGCGCTCGGCGTCACCGTGGAGGTGTGCTCCGACTGTGCGGGCGTGGCGCTGGACCCGGGTGAGCTGCAGCAGCTCCAGCAGGCCGCGGAGGCGCACCGCAACGAGCCCCTGGATGTGCGGCCCAGGCTGCGGCTCGGCACGAGGCCGGGGTGCGCCGCCTGCAAGCGCAACGTCAAGCCGAAGTACGGCTTCGTCTTCGAGGAGCGGCTCTACTGCGGGAGCTGCGCCCCCGAGGGCTCGGTGCCCTTCTCAGACGAGCTGTCCCGGGCCGAGCCCAGCGCCGAGTTCTCCACGCCGCACCACTCCGGCTACACCGCCGCGATTGCAACCACCGCCACGGGCGATGCCACCGGCTCCGCCCTGCTGTGGCTCTTCAACCGCGTCTTCGGTCGCTGAGGGCCGCGGCGCCTCCTGGCCGCAACTCCGCGAGGAGCGGACGGGTGGGACATCTCCTCACCTCCGAGTCTCCTCCGTGCGGGTTTCTGTGCCCCGAGTCGTATCCGACATCGGCTCCTTCTGACCGACGGAATCCCGTCAGCCGGGAGATTTCCGCATCCATCGACATGCGACAGCCCGGCGTGTTAGCCAGTTTGCGCTGGGATGTAAGGATCCGCGGATGTGGGTCGCGAGGGACCGCGCACTCAATGGTCAAAAGTGAACTCGCTCGGGCAGGCCGTGAGTTGGGAAGTCGCGGGAGGCGGAAGCGGAACGTGTGCGCGCGATCAGGCTGATACCGGAGTGCCCCAGGCAGGCGGCCCTGCTCCACCGTCGGCGAAGTCCCCGCCCGAAGGTGCAAGCCGAGAGGGTGCCGCCCCTGGCCTGAAGTGACGTCGTCGCGTCCCCCGCTCGAGCAGCTGCGCGGTCCTCCGCGCGCTCGCACTTCTCAGAGGATTTCTCTCCTGTGTCCGTCACCTTTGGAATCCGTCTTTCTGCCCGCCCCCTTTCCGCTCGCATCGAGAGCGACCGACGGAGCGGGCGCTGCCTGCACGTGCGGTGCTCCGGCGGGAGAGTGAACCACCGGATGCAGTCCACCACCTCGAATCCCTGCCGACATGCGGAGCAGGCGGTTTCATGCCCCCGGGTCTTCCGACCCGCGCCGGGGCTGCTGGAGTTCGTATGAGCAGCGGCAAGAAGAACCTCGACAAGCTGACCCCGAAGCAGCGCGCGCTCTACGAGCTGCTGCTCAAGGAGAAGAAGGGGCAGCTGCAGGAGGCTTCCACCAAGGACGTCGAGCGCACCATCCCGAAGCGACAGGGCCCGGGCCCTGCGCCGGCGTCCTTCCCTCAGCAGCGGCTGTGGGTGGTGGACCAGCTCGAGGGTGGGCGGGCGTTCGCCTACAACGTGCACATCACGGTGCAGTTCACCGGCGTGCTGGACATCGCGCTGCTGGAGCGGTGCGTGAATGGCGTGGTGCGCCGGCATGAGTCGCTGCGCACCGTCTTCGCCGCGCGCGACGACGGCATGCCCGTGCAGGTGGTGCTGCCGGAGCTGACGCTGCACGTGCCGGTGGAGGACCTCTCGCACCTGCCCAAGGAGGCGCAGGACGCCGAGGTGGAAACGCGCACCAGCGAGGAGTCCCAGCGCCTCTTCGATTTGGCACGCGGGCCGCTGCTCCGCGGCAAGGTGCTGCGGCTGGGGCCGGACAACCACGTGGCGCTCGTCACCATGCACCACCTGGTGACCGACCGGTGGTCCTTGGGCGTCTTCGTGCGCGAGCTGATGGCGCTCTACGCGGCGGAAGTCACCGGCCAGGCCGCGGAGCTGCCGGAGCTGGCGATTCAGTACTCGGACTTCGCCGAGTGGCAGCGCGAGCGCATGCAGGGCGAAAGGCTGCGCACGGAGCTGGACTTCTGGAAGCAGCACCTGCGCACGCTGCCCTCGCCGCTGGAGCTGCCCACCGACCGGCCGCGCCCGCCGGAGCAGACGTACCGGGGCTCGCGCCAGTTCGTCACCCTGCCGGTGGCGCTGACGCGGGCGCTGAAGCAGGTCAGTCAGCAGGAGGGCGCCACCCTCTTCATGACGCTGCTGAGTGCCTTCCAGACGCTGATGCACCGGCACTCGGGGCAGACGGACATCACCGTCGGCTCGCCCATTGCCGGCCGCGGCGTGCCCGAGGTGGAGGCCCTCATCGGCTTCTTCGTCAACACGCTGGTGCTGCGCAATGACCTGGACGGCAACCCCACCTTCCGCGAGCTCTTGCGGCGGGCGAAGGCCGTCTGCATGGCGGCGTACGCGCACCAGGAGCTGCCCTTCGAGAAGCTGGTGGAGGAGCTGCAGCCGCCGCGCGACTTGAGCCGTCACCCCCTCTTCCAGGTGATGTTCAGCTTCCAGAATACCCCTCGGCAGGACCTCTCCATGC